>CAZRND010000018.1:22689-23157 GCA_964601345.1 uncultured Acidobacteriota bacterium
GGCGCTACCGAAGACCTTCAGCGAAGCGATTGCCGACACCTGGCGGCACGACCTTTTGCCCATCCTGCTGAGCCGCGACGCGAAGGAGTTCGACGTCGCCTTTGCCGGCCGGTTGATAGTGAACTTCCACGGCTCGATCTCGACGCTCCTGCTCGACCCGGCCTCGGGACGCGTTGCCGGTATCGAGTGGCGCGGCCGCAGTCCGAACGGCTTTTCCGACTTTCGGATCAACTACTCCGATTATCGGGAGACCGACGGCGTGCAACTTCCCTACGCGCAGGAAGGAACCGCGGACGGCCACCCGCATCCCAATCAGACCTGGAAGGTGGACAATTACCAGCTCAATCCGCCCGATATCGACGCGCGGCTCAAACCGCCGGCGAAGATTCCAGAGCTGTAGATGCGCGCCTTCCTGCTGCTGCTGGCCCTGGCCTCCGCCGACGGGGCCCCGTTTGGAAGGCCCGCGAT
>CAZRND010000018.1:23167-26674 GCA_964601345.1 uncultured Acidobacteriota bacterium
TGGCCCGCCGGCGGACCGAAGCGCGTCTGGCAGCGCGATCTCGGTGAGGGCTACTCGGGCGTCGTTGCGGTGGGGCCGGCGCTTTATACGATGTATCGCCGCGGCACGCAAGAGGTCGCCGTGAGCCTCGAAGCCGAGACCGGCAAGACGCTCTGGGAATACGCCTACGACGCTCCGCTCGCCGCGGATTTCGATGTTTCGAACACCACCGGGCCGCGCTCGACTCCACTGATTGTCGGCGATGCGCTCTTCACCGCGGGCGCGGGCGGCAAGCTCCATTGCCTTGATCGCGCAACCGGCAAGGTTCGCTGGACGCGCGACATCGTCGCCGACTTCCACGGCAAGATCCGCGTGAACGGATACGCGGCGAGTCCCGTCGCGTGGCGTGACACGATCATCGTCCTGCCGTGGGCGCCGGATGGGGCGATCATGGCGCTTCGCCAATCGGACGGCTCCACAGTCTGGAAGAAGCACTCGTTCACGGTCTCCTACGCCACGCCGATGCTGATCGAGGCGGGCGGACGCGAGCAACTCATCGCTCAGTTTGGCGAGCAAGTCACGGGACTCGATCCAGCGACAGGCGATCTGCTCTGGTCGCATCCGCACGCGAATGATCAGCTCGTAAATGTAGCGATGCCGATCTGGCAGGACGGCATGATGTTTCTGAGCTCGGCGTACTCCGGCTCAGCGCGCGGACTGCGGCTCACCGGCACGAAAGTCGAGGAAGTGTGGACGCAGCGCATGGCGCGCATCCACCATTCGAACGCGGTGCGCATCGGCGACATCGTCTATGGCGCGTCGGGCGATCTCGGTCCCTGCCCGCTCGCGGCAACGGACATCAAGACCGGCCGCGTGCTCTGGCGCGATCGCGCTTTCCAGCGGGCGTCGCTCGTCGCGGTGGGCAATCGCCTGCTGATCCTCGACGAAGACGGCAACCTCGCGCTCGCCACGCCCACCGAGACGGGCCTCGAAGTGCACGGCAAAGTGTCCGCGCTGGCTTCGAACGCCTGGACGGCGCCCACGGTTGTGGGCAAGCGCGTCTTTCTGCGCGA
Source organism: uncultured Acidobacteriota bacterium (assembly GCA_964601345.1). Classification (GTDB taxonomy): domain Bacteria; phylum Acidobacteriota; class Terriglobia; order JAJPHL01; family JAJPHL01; genus CAZRND01. The sequence goes on from CAZRND010000018.1 coordinate 24,220, forward strand.
CCGCCATACCATCGCCGCTTTTTCATTCGAGTAGCGGAAAACGACGTAGTACACTAGGCGCATTATGTTAAAGAAAGTCGCGCCTATTCTCCTTCTGACGCTGTCTTTGTCCGCCGCCGAGATCAAGCTGGCCCGCTTCCCCAGCTATCACGCCGGCAAAATCGCCTTCAGCTATCTCGGCGACATTTGGGTGGTGAACGAAGACGGCTCGAATCCGTACCGCGTCACCGACCACAAAGCGCGCGACATCTATCCGCGCTTCTCGCCCGATGGCAAGTGGATCGCCTTCTCCTCCAACCGCTACGGCAACTACGACGTGTTCGTCGTGCCCGCGGCGGGCGGAAAGGCCAAGCGCCTCACCTATCAGTCCGGCGCGGACAACGTGGTGGGATGGTCGCGCGACGGCAAGCGGGTCATCTTCTCGGCGACGCGCGGCATTCTGTTCCCGGAAATCCCGAATCTCTACGAAGTTCCCGTCGACGGCGGCATGGAACAGGCGCTTCCGACCGACTGGGGATTCTGGGGCAGCTATTCGCCTGATGGAAAACAGTTTGCCTTCAACCGCCATCCCATGGTCTGGTGGCGGCAACATTACCGCGGCACGTACGCCGCCGACGTGTGGGTGATGGACGTGGCGTCCAAGAAATTCCACAAGGTCTCCGAAGACGGCCAGGTCCCGAACAGCTTCTGGCCGATGTACGGAAACAACGGCGAGATCTTTTTCGTGAGCGACCGCATGGCCAACGAGCGCGGCATCAAACCGGGCAGCCCCGAAGTGTTGAAGAGCGTGAACAACATCTGGAAGATGCCGGCCGCGGGCGGACGTCCCACGCAAGTGACGAAACATTCGACCGGCCGCCTCTTTTTCCCTTCCATGTCAAGCGACGGCAAGGTCATCGCCTACGAGGAAAATTTCGGACTCTGGCTGCTCTACACCGCCACCGGCGAGAGCAAGGAAGTGAAGATCCGCATCGACTCCGACGATAAGGACAACAACGTCGAGACGCTCACGCTGAACAACGAAGCCGACAGCTTCGATCTTTCGCCCTCGGGCCGCCGCGCGACGATTTCCGCACATGGCGAGATCTTCACCATCGCGACCGATCGCGGGGACGTCGCCCGCATCACCGAGACGCCGTGGCGCGAAGTTTCGCCCGCCTGGTCGCCGGACGGCAAGTGGATCGCGTTTATCTCCGATCGCTCGGGCCGCGATGAAGTGTGGATGTGCGACACGCTCGGCGCCAATCTCAAGAAGCTCTCCGACAGCGACACGGAAAAAGGCGGAGGTGGTGGTTTTGGCGGCGGCGGCGGCGCGGCGATCAAGTGGTCGCCCGACTCGAAATACGTGATGTTCAGCGCCTCGGACCACAAGCTCTATCGCGTGGCTGTGGGCGACGGCAAAACCGACGTCGTTACTTCCGACGTCGTCGCCGGAATCAACGGCGCGCAATTCTCGCCCGACGGAAAGTGGGTGGCGTACAGCAAGACCGATCACGACCTGCGTCCGCAGGTCTTCATCTCGCCCGCGGGCGGCGGGCAGGAACGTCGCGTCACGGCGGACGATGTCTTCAGCAGCACCGCGCCGGCCTGGACCCGCGACGGCAAGTATCTGGTCTACACGTCGGGATCACTGCAGGGCGGAAGCGCGACGCTCCGCTCGCCCGCCTCAGAGCTCTACATTGTTTCGCTCATCAAGGAAGAGAAGAATCCCGCCGATCGCGACGTGGATAGCGAAGAAGAGGCTATCGCGGCCGACGCGGCGGCGCGTACCGGTGGCGCGGGGCGCGGCGGCGCGGCGGCCGATCGCGTACCCGACGTGAAGATCGAGTGGGACGGGCTCGCCAGACGCGCCCGCCAGCTCACCCGCCTCGGCGGGCTCGTCGGCGGCGCGGCGTCCTCTCCTGACGGCCGGACGATTGCCTTCACCTCCGCTGGCGGCATCTACACGATCAGCGTGGACGGCCAGGTCGTTGCGGAATTGGACGCGGGCGACGAAGTGACAATCCGCCGCAGCCGCAGCGTGGTGCGGTTGATTCATCTGGCGGACAGTTCGTTTTTAGAAGCCATGCGCCGAAAACTGCACTGGCGTGGAACATATCTTTGATTTTTAATCCTATGGTTCGCCTCAAAGACATTGCCCTACAAGCGCGCGTCTCGGTGATGACCGTCTCGAAAGCATTGCGCGACGAGAAGGACGTTTCCGCCGCGACGAAAGCCCGGATCAAATCGCTCGCGCAACAGATGGGCTACGTTCCTGACTCCAGCGCGCAGGGACTTCGCACGAAGACCACGAAGTTGTTCGGGCTTGTCATTCCGTCCAGCACCAATCCGATTTATGCGCGCATCGTTTTCGCCCTCGAAGAACGCGCCCATGAACTTGGCTACGATCTGCTGCTCACCCACACGCTCAACAAACCCGCCCGCGAAGAAGCCTGCATCCGGCGTTTGTTGTCGC
>CAZRND010000019.1:0-11066 GCA_964601345.1 uncultured Acidobacteriota bacterium
GCCCCGGGGAACGTGGACGGGCAGCGTGAACCGACCAGCATCGTATGGAGTGCGGGGTTTTCGCCGCCGCACTCCATCAGGATACTAGTTAGAAATACAACCGCAAGGCAAGTTGCAAGAAGCGCGGGAAATTGCCCTGTGTCGTTACCTTGCCGAAGCTGCTGCTGCCGACCGCGCCGTTCGGCGAGCGGAAGTACGGCGTGTTGAAGGCATTCAGCGCTTCGCAGCGGAACTGGGCCTTGAAGCTCTCATGAATATCGAAGTTCTTGAACAACGAGATATCCCAGTTGAAGAGCCCCGGCCCGCGCGTGCTGATGGTGCGGCTGACGTTGCCGAAGGTCAACGCCGGAGCCGCAGTGAACGCCGCAGGATTGAGCCAGCCGTTCAGCCGGTCGCCGATGCTGCCCGATGTCTCCGGCGAAACGCCAGTGGCGAAGGGACGCTGGCTGGCGCTGAAGAGGTAGTTGCTGTTGTTGTTGGTGTTGTTCTTGATGACGACCGGGTAGCCCGACTGAATGACACTGACGACGTTGAGGCTCCAGCCGCCGATCGCAAGGTTGGCGGCCCGGTTGGAGGTGTTCAGGAACATTTTGCCGCGCCCAAAAGGCAAGTCATAGATGCCGGTCATGCTGAGCCGGTGCGTGGCGTCGGCGATGGAGAGCGCCCATTCCGACGGCAAATCGTACACGTTTTGCGGCCCGGTGCTGCCGCGGTTGATGTCGCTGCCCGTCCCTCCGGAGGTGCGGTCAAGGTTCTTCGACCAGGTGTAAACATTCAGGAAGGTCAGCCCGCCGGAGAACCGCTTCTGGGCGCGAAGCACGAAGGAGTCGTACTGCGCCAGGTTCTGGTCGGAGTACCGGATGTTGATATTGCCGAAGGCCGGGAAGGGCCGCAGCAACTGAGCCTGCGTGACCGTCTTGTTGCCCAACAATCCCGGCCCGCCTGCGTAGTAGTAAGGATTGGCCACGCTCTGCGCGAGAGCCGCCGTGCCCATCGCCATATACTTCGGATCCAACTGGTTGATGTTGAGATCGGCGGTTCCGAGCATGAGGCGTGAGCTTCGCGATCCAACGTAAGCCAGCGAAAGAGCGATCTTGTACGGCAGCTCCCTCTGCACATCGAAAGAAAACTGCTGGATATAGGTTCCTTTGGCATTGCGGTCGAAGATGGTGCAGCTAATCCCGAGGCACGTGGCGTCTCCATTGCCCGTGCCCACCGGCAGCGACAGTCCATTCGGGAAGGGATTGGCAAGCTGCGTGAGCGGCGTAACGCCGCCGTCCGTCGTCGTGACCGCTTGCGTGGAAGCCGTCGCGCCCTCCGGGGAATACGGAGCGCTAAAGGAGACCGAGGGGGCCCAGAAGATGCCCCAGCCGCCGCGGACCGTCGTTTTATCGTTGACGCGATAGGCTACACCTAAGCGAGGAGAGAGCTTGTTGTACGTGTAGTTGCCGGTCGAGTTGGGATAGCCGCCCAGCCCTTGGAATTCCACCGCGCCCCTGACCGGGACGGCGGCAGCGAGCTTCGAAGTCAACGAATTCTGCGCATTGGGATCGAACCCGACGATCATCTTGCCGTTTCTCTCCTTGAGGCCGGTTTCGTGCTCCCAGCGCAGCCCTGCGTTGACCGTCAGTCGGGAGTTGATGCGGATGTCGTCATGGACGAACATGGACGTATAGACGATATTCTCGAAAAGCTTGGTGCTGCGGAAGGCCGACGCGGCCGAAGGGTAGCCCAGCAGAAGACTGGCGATGTCCGAACCGCCGCCTGAACGTGTGGCGTTTTGCCGCGTGAACTGGTCGTTGAAGGTGAAGGCGAGGTCGCCGTAATCCTGCCCCGCGTCGCTGATGCTCCGCCAGTCCGCGCCGGCCTTCAGGCTGTGTCGCCCCATGAATTTCGAGACGTTGCCGACCAATTGCCGGGAGTAGGGAACGTATATGCTGTTGTTTCCTCCCGCGCCCATCTGGTCGCCCGGGTAGTAGTTCTGGAAATTGACGATCGGGAACGTCGGCTGTGGAATGGAACTCACCAAGTTCGAGCCGAACCCGAGCGTCGCAAGATTGTAGTACTGGCTGCGCTGATAGGAGTAATTCGGGAAGCGGTTGAATCCGTATCGGATCGCGGCCACAGTGGTCGGATTAATCGTAAGCATGCTGTTGACCTGAGTGGCGTCCACATTCCGCAACAGAAGCCACTGCTCCGGGCTGGAGGGCGAAGTGGGGAACCAGTTTTCGCCCGGCTCCAGGCTGTGGTAACGCAGGTGAGACGCGTTGACTTGCCACCACTCCTTGATTTTGTGATCCACCTTATACGTCTTCTGGTCCGCTTTGCTCGGCAGAATCGCCGCGTACCCGATATTCAGGTCGCCGAAGGCCGCGCTTCTTCCCGGCTTCGCGAACGTATTGGCGATGGCTTGGCCGACCTTGTCAATGCGAGCCGCGGGGATCACATTGTTAGGAAATGCCGTGCGGTTGCCGTTGGCATCGCGAGGCATCAGGGGATCGTATTGAATCACCAGGTTGCCGCTCTTGTCGCGGCTGTTGGAAAAATCCCCAGTGCGTTCGGCCAGCGTCGGCACGGCGGTGTCGCCCGCATTTCCCTGAGTATCGCGATAGCCCTCGAAGGTGGCCCAGAAGAAGGTTCGGTTTGTGCCCTTATAGACCTTGGGGATCCAAACCGGCCCGCCGAAGCTGCCGTAGTAAGTGCGGTTGGGTTGGTCGGTGCGCGGAGTGCCCGACTTGTTCGCGAAGAAAGCGTTGGCCTGCCAGTCCGTTTGGCGAAGGGAGCCGCCCAGGCTGCCGTGGTAAGTGTTCACGCCGGACTTGAGCGCCACGTTGAACATTCCTCCGCCCGTGCGCCCGACTTCCGCGTCATAGGTGTTGGTTTGGAGTTTCATCTCCTCGACGGCTTCGATCGAGGCGATGATGATGGCGCGATTGTTCATATCGGTGATGGGCACCCCGTCGAGCAGGTAATTGTTGCCGCGGATCGGACCGCCGGCGATCGAGATCTGCGAAGACCCGGACTGATCCTGCATGCGCATGTACCCCGGATTGCCGTTCTGGGTGATGTTGGGGGTCAGTTTAGCCATGATGAAGGGATTGCGGCCGATGTTGGGCAGGTCCACGAGCTTCTGCCGGTCAATGACCTGACCCTCCGAGGCCGTGCCTGTCTCGATCAACGGGAGCTCTTCGGTCACCACCACGCTCTCGGTCACCCGGCCCACTTCGACTTTCATATTGACGACCGTCTGGCCCTGCGTCTCCAGAATCACACCTGTGCGATCCACTTTCTTGAATCCCGACGCCTCCACGGCGATCGTGTACGTGCCCGGAAGAACCTGGGTGAACACGTAATCGCCGATGTTGCTGGACATCACGGATCGTTGCGCGGTGGTGCCTTCGTTCGTCAGCGTCACCTTCGCGCTGGCTACAATCGCCCCCGCGGGATCGGTGACCGTGCCTCGAATGCTCCCATAGGTGGACTGCGCCGATGCGCTTCCGACCGCCAAAACCACCAAGCACAGAAGCAGCGAAACGTTGAGAATGTGTTGCTTTTTCATTGTGCAACCCCTCCCTGAGATTTCCTCCGGACCCTCTTCCGGGTCTGAATGGTTGGCTAGAGTGTGCCTTCTATGTAAAGATTTGTCAACATCGTAAGAATCTATTTGACTTATAAGGAGAGGTTCTGCTAGGGGTCCGGCTTGACAGAGTTCGCGCTGCTGCGGTTCGTTGTCTATACTAGGCAGGCATGAACCGAACCGCATCCAGACTTTTTTCTATTCTCACCATCATTCTGCTTCATGCCGGGCTGTTGGCCGCCGTGGAACAGACGGCTCTCGACCGCTACATCGCTCAGAAGGACGCGGTGTACGGCTGGAAGCTCGTCCGCACCGTCGCGGGCGACGGCTACAAGACGCACGTCCTCGAGCTGACCTCGCAGACCTGGCGCACCGAAAAGGAAGTCGATCGTCCGGTGTGGAAGCACTGGCTGACGATCGTGCGTCCCGATCAGGTTCGATCCACCAAGGCGTTTCTGTACATCAACGGCGGCAGCAACAAAGACGCCGCGCCCGCCAAGGCCAGCGACCGTTCGATCAAGATGGCTATGGAGACCCACACCGTCGCGGCCGATCTCGGCATGGTGCCGAATCAGCCGCTGTTCTTTACCGACACGCCGGAAAAGGGCCGCACGGAAGACGACCTCATCGCCTATTCGCGCGTCAAGCAGATGACCACGAAGGACGACTACTGGCTGGTGCGCCTGGCGATGGTCAAGAGCGGGGTGCGGGCCATGGACGCGATCCAGTCGTTCCTGGCGACCGAAGAGGGCGGCAAGACCATGGTCGAGCAGTTTGTCGTGGCCGGCGGATCGAAGCGCGCCTGGACCACGTGGCTCGTGGGCATCGTCGATCCGCGCGTCGCGGCGATCATGCCCATCGTCATCGACGCGCTGAACAGCGAGCAGATCACGCGGCATCACTTTGAAGCGTACGGATTCTTTTCGAGCGCGCTGAACGACTACGTGAATCACGGCATCTTTCCGCACCTAGTGGGATCGCCGCAGTACCGCGCGGTCCTGAAGATCGAGGATCCTTATGAATACCGCGATCGTCCGTCGATCAAGATGCCCAAGTACCTCATCAACGCCTCGGGCGACCAGTTCTTTCTGCCCGACGGCTCGCAGTTCTACTACAACGATCTGCAGGAAGAGAAGCACCTGCGCTACGTGCCGAACGCGCGGCACAATCTGGCCGGATCGGACGCCGTCGAGAGCGAGCTGGCGTTCTACCAGGCAATCCTCAACGGAACGCCGCGTCCGCGCTTTACCTGGAAGAAGCAAAGCGACGGATCGCTGGTCGTCGACGCCGCGGACAAGCCCACCGAGGTGAAGATGTGGAAAGCCGAGAATCCGCAGGCGCGCGACTTCCGCCTGGATACGATCGGCAGCGCCTACCAGCCCACGCTGCTCACGCCGGAAAAGAACGGCGCTTACATCGCCCGGGTACCGAAGCCCGACAAAGGGTATGCGGCGTTTTTTATCGAGCTGACTTATCCGGGACCTGGACCATATCCATTCAAATTCACCACCGAGGTCAGCGTCGTGCCGGACGTGGTTTCTTATAGGTGGGAAGACGCGGCGAAGAAATACGCCACGACGAAAAAGTAGAGTAGGGCAGGTTTCCAACCTGCCCTCCGAAAGAAATGGTGGACGAAAAGAAAATTAAAACTTTCTACCGTAGGCGATTGCCGCACTGGCAGCCGCAAGGAGCGGCGGTCTTCATTACGTGGCGTCTTCACGGCTCCCTTCCGGTGCATGTGAACATGCATGCCAAGTCCCTGAACAACGGAAGAGACTTTGTAGCCTTTGACGAACTGCTGGATCGTCCTGCGGCAGGACCACTCTGGCTCAGCGATCCCACGATTGCCAACTTGGTGGCCGAGGCTTTTTGTTTTGGCCAGCAGACACTCCAACTGTATCGGCCAAGCTTGGGTGATCTTAGCGAACCACGTCCATCTCCTGATATGGCCTGAGAAGCCACTGGCCCGCATCACTCATGCCATCAAGCGCCATACCGCGAAGTCGGCCAAAGCGATTCTGCGGCTGGGCCCCGGACCGTTCTGGCAGGAGGAATCGTTCGATCACTGGATTCGCAGCGACTCGGAGCTGCGCAAGGTCATAAGGTATATCGAGAATAACCCGGTGAAGGCCGGATTGGCCTCACGGCCTGAGGATTGGCCTTGGTCAAGCGCGTCGGCGCTGGGCAGGTTAAAAACCTGCCCCACTTAGGCAGGTTGGAAACCTGCCCTACTACCAGAGGCAGGTTGGAAACCTGCCCTACACGACGGCGAGAGCTGCTTCGAGGTCGGCGATGATGTCGTGCCAGTCCTCGAGGCCCAGCGAAAGGCGGATGCCGTCGGGTGAGACGCCGCCCGTAACCTTTTCGCTCTCGGGAATTCCGGCGTGCGTCATCGAGAACGGATTCTCGATCAGCGTCTTCACCTGCCCGAGACTCACCGCCAGCGTGATCGTGTAGGCATTCTCGGCGATGTAGTCCACGAAGCGGTCCGACGCCGCCACGCGCTCCTTTTCGCTTGTGCCTTCGCCCTTCACCTCGAAGTAAAGCAGGCTGCCGGGCGAGAATTTCCCGTCGTAGTTGATCATCTGCTTCTTCGCCAGCTCGATCTGCGGGAAACACGGCAGGCCGGGATAGGCCACGCGCCGAACTTTGGGATGCTTCAGCAGAAACTGCGCGACCTTCATCGCGCCCTTCTGTTGCGCCACCATCCGCGACGCCAGCGTCGGCAGCCCGTAAACCAGGATCGGCCAGGCGTTGCGCGGCGAGAGCACGCCGCCGAAATCCTTGCGGTAGGCCATCAGCGGATGGTAGTAGCGATTGCCGCCAATCACCGCCCCACCCATATCGGTCCCGAATCCGCAGATGTTCTTCGTCAGGCTGTGGATCACCAGATCGACTCCGAGCTCGAGCGGCCGCTGACAGAAAGGTGTGGCGAAAGTATTGTCCACGAGCACCGAAATGCGATCGCCCTCCGCGCGCGAGGCGTTGATCTTCTTCACTACAGCGGTGACTGCGGCAATGTCGATCAGCTCCATCGTCGGGTTCACCGGCGTTTCGAAGTAGACGATGCGGCATTGCGGCGTGGCGTGGCGCGCAATCTGCTCGGGCTGCGTCATGTCGCAGAAGTGTGTGGTGATTCCGTAGCGCGGCAGCCAGCGCGCCAGGATCGTATAGGTGGAACCGTAGAGCGCGCGATGGGCCACCACCTGCTGGCCTTGCTCGAGCAGCGGGCCGAACGCGCCGCTGATGGCAGCCATTCCCGTGGAATAGGTCACGGCCATCTCGCCGCCCTCGGAGGCCGCGAGATTTTCCTCGAGCATGCCGCGCGTCGGCTCGTCCAGACGGTCATAAACGTAGATCGGCGTCTTCTGCGCCGTGGGAGAGCCGAACTCCACGAATCCCTGCGCGCCGCGATGCGCCGTCTTCAGGCGAAACGTCGCCGAACTCGATTGCGGTGGAACCACGTGATGGTCGTAGTCCCAGCGCCCGGTAGGAAAGCTGCCGTGAATCAAACGAGTGCGGGGACGATACTGCTCGCGTGGTTTCATGCTACCGATTGTAGCCGCTTACTGATTTTTCTGCGCCAGCAAACGCACCACTCGGGCGGGCTCGCGGGTTTCGGGCGAACCCCAGTCGGCGGGAGCGACCACGTCCTCATAACGCAGGATGCGGAAGTCGTCGAAGACGCGCAACAACTCGTTGGCGCCGAAGACCACGCCCGCACCCAGCCGTTGATTGTCGGGCGAATCGCGGTGCAGCCCCTCGACCACGACGATGCCGCCGGCTTTCAGGCCTGCGCGTATGCGGCTGGCATAGGGGCGCGGCGGAAAGTAGAGCGAGACGACCAGGTCCCATTTTTCCTTGCCGAAGTCGAAGGTGTCGGCGTTCTGCAGAACGGCGTTGAGCTGCACGCCCAACTTCTGAGCCTGCTGTCGCGCTTGCGCCAGGCCTACGTCGGAGATGTCGACGCCCGTGACGCTCCATCCGCGTTGCGCCAGGTAGAGGGCGTTACGTCCCTGACCCATGCCGAGATCGAGCGCCACTCCGGGACGACGGTTGCTGACGACTTCCACCAGGAATGCGTTGGGATTGCTGTTGAAAACCGGCTGCGGGCTGGAGAAGACCTTGTTCCAACGTTCTTTTTCTTCCGGCGCATCACGACAGCCCGCCAGCAGCAGCGCGCCGAGAGAAACGATCGCCAGTCTCCTCATCTCTTTCAATATACCTAGAGACGCCGCGGAAGGCCAGCCAGGAGAGCCAGGCACAACCGATCCACGCGCCAAGCGTCAAAGCCGCGGCAGGACCAAGCCACCACGGCGCATAGCGAAGGACCACGCGACTCTCGCCCGGCGCGATCACAACGCCGCGCAGCGCGCCCTCGACGCACACGATTTGCGCGTCCTGCCCGTTGACGACGGCTCGCCAGCCCGGATAATCCATTTCGCTCAGCACCAGGAGACCTTGCTTCGGGGAACGGACGCGCAATTCAAGGCGATTCGCCTCGTGAAGCTCCCAATCGATTTGGGCCGTGACTCCCTTCATCCAGGCACGCGGCATCGCCGTCGGATTCTCATAGACTTTCCATAGTTCATCCTGATAAATCGGGCCCGGCTCGGCGGCTGTCGCGGGCCGGATGATGTAGCGGACATTCAGCAGGTCCAGGGCGCGCGTGCCATCCGCGCGGAGGCGCGAGTAACTCGCCAGCATCGTCGCGGACTTGCCCGCCGTGGTGTGGATGCCGTATACGTCGCCGATGCTCGGTTCCCAATCGGCGGCGAAGTGAACCCGGAAGAGGCCGGGCTGACGCCGCAGGAACTCGACCAGAGGCCGGCTCTTGAGCAGCACCGCGAAGGCATTGCGATTCTGCCGGTCTTCTTGCCCGACATCGCGGACAGTCCAGTCGAAAGCGCTCAAATCCGAGAGCAGCACGGCCACCAGGAGCAAACGCCGTCCTGAAGTCGGTCCTCCACGGATCAGAAGCGCCAGCGCGCCGCAACTCGTCAGGACGAAAAAAAACGACGCATACGACCATTCGTTGACATCGAGCTTGCCGTAATACGCCGGGACGGTGAGCATGGCCGCCGACGCCAGCGCGAGGCTCTTGAGAATCTTCTTGATGGTCCGCCACTGCCGGATGAGCGCCTCGCGTTGCTCCAGCACCGTTTCGAGGCCGTAGCCCGCCAGCAGGGCCATCGCGAAATGCGTGCAATAGATGAACCTGCCGCCCTCGCGCGCCATCCAGATAGCCGGTGTCAGGGCATAAACAACGCCGTGCAGCAGGGAGTAGGCGCCGAGGCTGTAGAAAAATGCCAGCCCACCCATCACCGTGAGGAAACGCACCCACGAGCGCTCCCAATTGCGCCAGACGCCGATGAGCGCCAGCAGAATCGTCAGCACTCCCATGTACGGCGAGACCTCGCCGGTGCCGAGCGACGTGCCCAGGAACGCGCCGCCGATGAAGAACGCCAACAGGCTCCGCGGCCAGAACGTCTCGGACATGCCCGAGTACGGGATCCGCTGAGCGGCGGGAAGCGCCGCGAGGTCGCCGCCTAGAAAGCGTATGGCCAGCGGGCTGTACTCGATCGAAGGCAGCAATTGAAAGGATGCCGCCGCCGCGCTGATGCCGGCAATGACAGCGAGGATCATCAGACTCTTCGAACGTTGGCGCTGCTGGACTCCAAAATAAATCGCCGCGCCGGCCAGAACGATGGAATTCATCAACGCCACGTGCAGGCTCCCTGCGAGAATCGAAAAGGAGTGCGCCAGCCCGCACCAGGCGGCATAGGCGAGCATGCGGCGCGCGTCCGGCGCGCCGAGCGCCCGACGGAGCAGCAGCATCGCCGCCGGAAGCCATATGGCGCTGTCGAGCATGTTGGGCCAGATGACGCGGCCCACAAATCCGCCGAGCGCAAACGAGAGTCCGGCGAAGAAGGAAGGCCATCCGCCCAATCCCAGTTCCCTGGCCAACAGAAACAGGAAGCAGGCGCCGGCGAAGTGCGTGAGAACAATGAAGTGATGGAACAACTGCGGCGAAAACAGTCCGGCGCGATTCAGCGGCCAAAAATAGAGCAGGAATTTCGGTGGATAAAAGAGAGCGGTTTGCATTTCGCCGGCAAAGCTGCGTCCGGCGTGCGCGAAGGGATCCCAGAGCGGGAGCACGCCGTGTTGCAGCGAGCTGGCCGAGTAGTGATACCAGGCGTAGGCCTGATTCGCCGACTCATACCCGGTGAGCAACGAGAACTGATGGGTGAAGAGAATCTTCCAATAGAAGAGCGCTATCGCCACCGCGAGCCAGAACATCCAGCGGGCGGGGGACCCGTTCGGATCGTTCAGCAGACGTACCAGCCGTGCCTCCGTGGCGCGGCTTCGCGTCGAAATAAGCACGCCAAGCGCCAGTCCTAGCAGCGTTCTTAGGACTAGGTTTAGCCCCTTGAGCACAAATAATTTGTCGTTCGGCGCGCGTCAAACTGACACGACTTGACACGAGTGATGTGTTCTAATGGGAAGCCCTCGTTTCTCATGCGGCACCGTCAAAGAGTGCGGACGATTCTCGTGCTCGCCGCGGTCGGGATGCTGGCCGTCGCCACCGGTTGCGTGGTGTCGAACCCCAGGCCCGCCGGCAGTCGCGTCTACAAGATCGGTTTCGGAGTCGAAATGCCGGTGCACTTCGCTTCGTCCGATGGAACGCCGGACGGCATCGCCGTCGAAATCGTGCGCGAGGCTGCCCGGCGGCGCGGGATTGCGCTTCAATGGGTCCAGCCCGCGCATCCCGGGATTCCTTCAATTCTCAACGGCGAGGTGGACTTTTGGGTCCTGCTCACGGACTTGCCCGAACGACGCGGCGTAGTCCACATCACCGAGCCGTACATGACCATAGAGCGAGCGTTTCTCGTGCTCAAGTCCGGACCGATTCGCTCGGTCGCGGACCTCGGTCGCGCGAGGATCGCCTATCGCGACCAGGACCGGAAGAAGCCCGACCCGTATCCCGCTGCCGAACAGATCTATCTGAAAAAGTGGTTCCCTGGCGCGACGCCCGTTCGCGTCGGATACGGCGACAATGACGCAGTGCTGCAGAGCTTGGCCGCCGGAGACGTGGATGCTCTGCTCATCACCAAGAACATGGCCACCGCTTTCCTGCTGGCCGGCGGCGAACGCAAGGAACTGGAGATCCTGCCGGCGCACGATTCGGCGGCCGAGGCGGGCCTGGCGTCGTCCTTCGCAACCGCGCCAGTCGCGGACGAGATTCGCCGCGAGATTCAGAAACTGGGTGAGGATGGCGTGATTCAGGAGATTGCCGGGCACTGGGGTTATTTCCAGAACGTGAACTTGGGCGTAATCCGCGAGTTGGCTGCGGCCCGACGGTTGAGCGCTTGGCTGGCATGGGGCGCAGGCTCGCTGGCCGCGGTGGTAGTGATCATCGGCATTTTGGCGCTGCCTCTTCGCCGGCAGCGGGATCGGGGTCGCGACACGGCGCGGGCCCTGGCGGACG
>CAZRND010000019.1:11076-23800 GCA_964601345.1 uncultured Acidobacteriota bacterium
GCGTGGACGCGTTGGCCACGTAACCTTCACGCTTGTGGCGGGCCCGGACGGGGGTGCGTTGGGTGGTAATGGGGCGAAGCTTGGCTGGCCGCGGTGGTGGGGATCATCGGCATTTTGGCGCGGGGCCTTCGCCGCGAGCGGAATCGGGTTCGCGACACGCAGCGGGCCCTGGCGGACAGCGAGAATTACTATCGCTCGCTCGTCGAGATGCTTCCGGACACCATTTACACGGCCGATCCGCAGGGTCACGTCAAGGTCGCGACTCCCGATGGAAAGAACGGCCATGTTCCCAAACCGGATGTCACGCCGCTCACCTCGTCCGAGGGCTTTCGCGAGAATATTCAGAAGGCGTGCCGAGGTCCTGAGGCAGTGCAGGGCGAAGAACATACTCCGGATGGTTCGATCCTCGAATACCGGCTGACTCCTTCGCAGAGATCGGACGGCACCACGTTTGTCGTGGGCAGCCTGCGCGACATCACTCACTTGCGCGAGGCCGAGGATGAACGGATTCGCCTGATCGAGGAACGGCAGCAAACCAGCCGGCTGGCGAGCCTCGGTCAGTTGGCCGGAGGAGTCGCGCACGATTTCAACAACATGCTCCAGATCATCAACGGTTACAGCGAGATTGTGCTCGACCAGGTCAAAGAGCCCGGGCCTCTGCGCCAAGATGTCCAGCGCATTCAGGAAACCGTGGACCGCGCCGCCAGTCTCACGCGCCAATTGCTGGCTTTCAGCCGTCAACAGATGCTGGCGCCGCAGGTCCTGGATCTGAACGAAGTGGTCGGCAACGTAAGCAGCATGCTGCGTCGCCTCATCGGCGAAGATGTGCAGTTGAGCCTGGTTCTCAGCGACCACCTGTACCGGATCAAAGCCGATCCTCGCCAGCTCGAGCAAGTACTGATGAACCTGGCGATCAATGCGCGCGACGCCATGCCGCAGGGAGGGCGGCTCACGATCGAAACGTCCGCCGCGGAGGTCGACGAGGAATTCGCGCGCAGCCATCCGCCTATGCCTCCCGGTCCCTATGTCCGCATGCTCGTCACCGACACCGGCCAAGGCATGGATCAGGACACCCAGTCCAGAATCTTCGAGCCTTTCTTCACCACGAAGGAACGAGGCAAGGGCACCGGGCTGGGTATGGCGATTACTTACGGAATCGTCAAGCAGAGTGGTGGCTACATCTGCGTGCAGAGCCGGATGGATCAAGGAACGGCCTTCGAGATTTATCTGCCGCCCGCGCGCGAAGCCGGCCCGATCGTCGCTCCGTCGCCTGCGGAAGGCGTCGCGAAGAAGGGCTCGGAGACGGTCCTCCTAGTGGAAGATGAAGACCACGTTCGCACGCTGATGCGACGCACGCTCGAGGCGATCGGCCATACGGTGATCGAGGCCAGCAATGGTCTCGATGCGCTGCAACTGGCCGGGCGACATCCAGGGCGCATCGACCTGCTGATTACCGACGTGATCCTGTCGGGCATCAGCGGGCGCGAGGTTGCCGAGCGCCTGGCGACGGAGCGCGACGTAAAGGTGCTCTATGTATCGGGTTACACCGACGACGCAATCCTGCGCCAGGGGGTGATGACCTCCCGCGCCCGGCTCCTTCAAAAGCCATTTACACGTGAAACCCTTGCGACGGCCGTACGCGAAGTATTGGATCGGGGATAAATCGAAGCAACGTTGACACTTGACGCTCGTTCCAGTATAGTTTTCGGATACTTGTATCTATCTATCACTTAGCACGGTAGGGAGTCCATTGAGGGGCGGACCCTTCCGTGATGTTCTTTTTTTGAGCCCTGCCGCAGCAAAACCCGTGGTTGCGGCGGGATGAGGGATTCTATCCCAGGAGGAACGGGGAGACATGGCCACGATTCCACAAGGCCCGCGCGCCGCGAATAAAGACCGCCAGGAAACGCAATCCCGAGATTTCGCCCAGCTTCTGGATTCTTACACCCAGAGTGCGCCGCTGCACGAAGGCGAAATGCTCAAGGGGCGCGTCCTGCAAGTCACCGACACCGAGGTCATCCTCGACGTGGGCTACAAGTCCGAAGGCATGATCCCGATCCATCAGTTCCGGGACGCCGACGGAGTCGTGCGCGTGCGCCCCGGCGACATCATCGACGCCACCATCGAGCGCTCGGCCGAGCGCGGCGGCTATGTCCTGCTCTCTCGCGAGAAAGCGCAGCGCATCAAAGTTTGGGAAGACATCGAGCGCGCCTTCAACGACCAGACCGCGATCACCGGTCGCGTCGTCGAACGCATCAAGGGCGGTCTGGCCGTCGATCTCGGCGTGCGCGCCTTCCTCCCCGGCTCGCAAGTCGACGTGAAGCCGATTCGCAATCTCGACGCGCTCAAGGGCCAGGAAGTGCAGGTCAAGGTCATCAAGTTCAACCGCAAACGCGGGAACATCGTGGTCTCGCGCAAGATGCTCATCGAGGAAGAGACCAACGCTCGCAAGGCGGTGACGCTCGCCGCGCTGCAGGAGGGCGCGGTGGTGCGCGGCGTGGTGAAGAACATGACCGAGTACGGCGCGTTTGTGGACCTGGGCGGCCTCGACGGATTGCTGCACATTACCGACATGTCCTGGGGGCGCGCCGCGCATCCTTCGGACGTCGTGCAGGTGGGCGAGGAAATCGATCTGCTCGTGCTGAAGTTCGACCGCGAGAAAGAACGCGTCGCGCTCGGGCTGAAGCAGCTCTATCCCGATCCGTGGCAGGATGCCGAGACGAAATACACCGCCGGCGGACACTTCCGCGGCAAGGTCGTCACCGTCACCGACTACGGCGCCTTCGTCGAGATGGAGCCGGGCGTCGAGGGACTGATTCACGTCTCGGAGATGAGCTGGTCGAAGCGAGCGAAGCATCCTTCGAAGTTCGTGCATCCCGGTGACATGGTGGAGGTCGAGGTCCTCGACATCCAGCCGCACGACCGGCGCATCTCGCTGAGCCTGCGCCACACCGAGCCGAATCCCTGGCACACGCTCGCCGAGCGCTATCACGCGGGCGACAAGGTCGAGGGACGCGTGCGGAATCTCACCGACTTCGGCGTTTTCGTCGAGATCGAAGAAGGCATCGACGGCCTGGTGCACGTGAGCGATATTTCCTGGACCAAGCGCATCAAGCATCCCTCTGAGGCGCTCAAAAAGGGCGATAAAGTGCAGGCCGTGATCCTCAACATCGATCCCGACAACCGGCGCCTCTCGCTCGGAATCAAGCAACTGACTCCCGACGCCTGGGAGAGCTTCTTCGAGCGATTCCACATCGGCGACGTGGTGCACGGCAAGATCGTGCGTACCGCTTCGTTCGGGGCGTTCGTCGAGATCGAGCCGGGCATCGAGGGGCTTTGCCACATTTCCGAAGCCGTGCCCGAGCGCGATGCGCAGCAGGGCGGCCGCCGTCCGCAATCGAAGGACAATCCGCTGGCCGTCGGCGCGGAGATGGATTTCAAGATCGTCAAGCTGCAGCCCGTGGAGCGCAAGATTGGCCTGAGCCTGCGCGCAGTGGGGCACGAGATCGAGCGTAAGGAGCTCGATTCTTATCTGCAGCAGCAGAGCGCGGGGCGCGCCACCTCCACACTCGAGGAGATCGCGGCCCTGAAGGGCCGTGGTCCTGAAAGCCAGAACTAGTGGGGCAGGTTTCCAACCTGCCCCGTTGAGACATACATGACCGACCGGCGTCCATCATTCTTGGCCTGGGTCCTGGTTGGCGGGAGCGCCTTCCTGGTGTTCCTGGTGGCTCTCTTCGCCGCCGTCTTCCTGGCGGCACGCGACGGCCAACCGAGCTTTTCCTTCTCCGGAAATCGAATCGGCCTGGTCAAGGTGGAAGGCGAGATCTTCACTTCCTCGGCGGTGATCGCCGATCTCGAGCGCTTCGGCAAGGATTCCAGCATCAAGGCGATCGTGATCCGCCTGAACAGTCCGGGCGGCGCGGTGTCCCCGTCGCAGGAAATCTACTCCGCCGTAAAGCGCGTGCGGGCCGAGTATAAGAAACCGGTCTGGGCGTCGATTGGAATCGTCGGGGCCTCGGGCGCCTACTACATCGCGTGCGGCGCGGACCGCATCTACGCCAACCCCGGCAGCATTACCGGTAGCATCGGAGTCATCGCCGAGTGGTACAGCTACGGCGAGCTGTTGAAGTGGGCCAAGATGAAAGATGTGGTCGTCAAGGCCGGCAAGCTGAAGGACGCCGGCAATCCGGCGCGCGACATGAACGAGGACGAGCGGGCCTACATGCAGGCCATGGTCGATGAGATGCACGAACAGTTCATCGCCGCGGTGGCCGAAGGGCGCAAGATGAAGGCCGCCCAGGTGCGTCCGTTTGCCGACGGGCGGGTTTTTACCGGGCAGAAGGCTCAGAAAATGGGTATGATCGACGGGGTCGCCGATCTGCAGCAAGTGATCCAGGATGTGGCCCGCGCTGCCGGCATCCGGGGCGAGCCGAGCGTGGTGAGTCCACCTGGCGAGAGGCGTTCCTTGCTTGAGACCTTGCTCGACAGCGTAACCAGCGTTCTCCCGCCCGCCGCGCGCGAGTCGCTGGGCGCCCCCTATACGGGGCGGATCAAGTTTCAGTACCTCTGGCGCTAGCGGAATAGGTTAGAATCATTTTCTTTGAGGAGTGGGCAGGATATGACCAAGGCCGAACTGATTGAAGAAGTCTCGCGCGCCGTGGAAATGACGCGTAAGGACTCCGAGCAGATCGTCGACACGATCTTCGACAGTATCGTCCGCGCCCTTCGCAGCGGCGACAAGATCGAGATACGCGGCTTCGGCAGCTTCCGTACCCGCAAACGCAAGCCGCGCATCGGCCGCAATCCCAAGACCGGCGCCAAGGTCGACGTGCCCGCCAAGCGCATTCCTTTTTTCAAGCCCAGCAAGGAACTGAAGGACCTGATCAATGCCGGCAAGGCCGGCGTCGCTCCGGCTGCTCCCGCTACACCCGCTCCGGCAAGTTGATGGATTCGCTCTGGAGCCCCTGGCGATACAAGTACGTCAGCCAGACCGCGGGTTCGGAGAGCTGCATTTTCTGCGACAAAGCCAAGGAACAGCGCGACCGGGAGAATTGGATCCTCCACCGCGGCAAGTGGAACTTCGTGCTGCTGAACCTATATCCCTACACCTCGGGACATTTGATGATCGCGCCGTACAGCCATGTGGCTGAGCTGGGCAAGCTCCCGGCCGAGGCGCTGGGCGAGATGATGGCGCTGGCGCAGCGCGCCGAGAGCGCGCTGCGCGACGCCTACCATCCGGACGGCATGAACATCGGGATGAACCTCGGCAAGGCGGCCGGCGCGGGAGTCGCGGGACATGTGCATCTGCACGTCCTGCCGCGCTGGTTCGCGGACTCCAACTTCATGACCACGATTGGCGAGACGCGCGTCATGCCGGAAGATCTGGAAACGACCTTCAGCAAATTGCACAGTAAGTTTTAACGAATCGCCAGCGTCACACCCGCCTGGCTGCCAGCGGTCCCAACCGTAACGACAACAGGAACGGCGCTACCCGAAGTAACCCCGGCGGGCACGCGCGCATTGATCTGCAATAGTCCAGCGAAGCCGGGCGCGAGCCCTTTGTAAATCACGTCGGCCGGCAGGCCGCCGATCATTACCGTAAGTGGAAGCGTCGGCGAGGGCAGCGGCGCGGCCGCCAGTTGGCCATCGACGCCGCCAGGGCTGGTCTGGCCTTCACCCGTGCCGAAGAGCACCACCGTCGACCCTTTTGATGCCGGGTTAGCTGCGGAATTAAAGGAGAGATCTTCGTTCAGCGCGGCGGCTTGTCCCTTTCCGGCGGCTACGGTGAACAGCGCCGGTGCGGAAGGCGCGGCAGTCGCGGTGATCACCTTGGACTGTGCGCCATTCAACTCCACCTGTACCTGCACCTGTCCTTGCGACGCGGCCTTCGAGTTCACCGCGTAGGGAACAACGGCATTGATCTGGTCGGCGCGAACGAAAAAGAGCGGCGCCGGCACGCCGTCGAACAGCACGCGCGTGCCGGAGAGCAACGTGTCCACCTTGCCCGCGCCGTCGAGCCGATTGAGCACCCCCGTGGTTGGTCCCATTCCCGTTCCGAAAATGCTGACAATCTCGCCCGGCGCGATCGGTCCAGATCCAAAACTCGCCGCGCTAATGACCGCTCCCGCCACGGGCGCCGTGACATTGAAGGAGATCGGGTCGCTCACCGCGATCGCCGGAAGGTCGCCGTCGTAGAATTGCACGCGATAGAGCAGTTTGCCCGACAGGGTATCGGGAGCCTGCCACGCCAGCGTCGTGGCGCCGGTCTTCGAGACGGGCGCCGTGCCGGCCCAACCTACGTTGCTCACCCAGAAATGCGCGATCGGATTCGCGGTCGCGGCGATCTCGGCCGGCAGGTCGGGAGCCCGGAGAATGAAATGTCCCGGCGCGTCGTTCGTGGGTGCGGTGGCTGAGTACGCAATCGGCCACGGTTTCACCTGCTGCACAAGCGACTCATAAGCGCCCGGGTTCGACTGATTGTTGTACTCGACGGAGAAAATCCATTTTCCCGCCGGCAGAGACTTGGTCATCTCATTCGTCGCGCCCGCACCAACGTAGATGAAATCCTGCCAGCCGGAAAGATCCGGCTTGTAGACGAACAGCCAGCCCTGGAAAACGGAGAGCGATTGCAGCTTGAATTTCACCAAGGCCGCGGTTGTCAATTGAAAGCTGAAGAAATCGCTGTCTGTGGAGGAGGAGATCGTGCCCTGGATGCGGGATGGAAGCTGGAGGTTCAACGCCGCGGCGGTGGTGTTCGGATAGTCCCCGTTCTCCGTGATCAATACATCGTCGACGAGGCCGTTGCAATCATCGTCGATCCCGTTGCGGACCTCCGTCGCTCCCGGATGGACGGCCGCGTTGTTGTCGTCGAGGTCACCCTGAATCGGCGTATAACCGTCGCCGTCTTTGTCCTGGCAAAGCGCGTTGGTTCCAAACTGCGTCGTGAGCCGGGCGCGCAGATCGTCAGGCACCGGCCAGCCGAGGAAATCGAAGAAGCATGCTACGTTGGCGCCCAGGCCGAATCCCAGCATCTCCTCCAGCAGATCGCGCTTCTCTGAATCGGTCGTCGTGGCCAAGTTGAGGTTGCGTCCCGGGATTTGCGCCAGCAAGTAAGGTCCCAGCTTCTTCATCGTCGCGACGCCGTAGAGCTGCCCCAAGCGCAGGATTGGCCCGGCTTGGGCATGCTGCGCGATTCCGAGTTTCGCACCGGGGTCGCACTGATCGTCCTCGATGCACTTCTG
The DNA here is from genome assembly GCA_964601345.1 of uncultured Acidobacteriota bacterium. GTDB lineage: Bacteria > Acidobacteriota > Terriglobia > JAJPHL01 > JAJPHL01 > CAZRND01. The sequence goes on from CAZRND010000019.1 coordinate 18,318, forward strand.
CCAGGTGTGGTCGGCGGCCTGGAGGTAAGGCTTGTACGAAAAATCGATCCAATGCTGAAGCTGTTCGACGGGATTGATCACCGGCGTATCGGGCGCGCCGCCGCCGTAGCCGTTGAAGACCGTGAGGTAGCGGTGCGCAAAGTCGGTCCAGGAATGCCCGGGATCCGGCTTGATGAAAAGGAACTCGCTGAAGCGGTCGAAGTTGTGCGCGAATTCGTGAGTCACGTAGGCGTAAGCGTACGCCTCCCATTCGGTGAAGCACTTCGGATCAAGTTCCACGTCCTTGACGCCGAGGAGCCCGCAGCCCGCCCCGCACGTCTTCACATAAGCAACATGCAGCAATCCCTGACCCGGCGGTTCCCAGCCCAGGAATTCCACGTACTGAGCGTAAGCAACATCTTGGCGGTCGAGCAGAATCCGGATCTTGTCCAGCGTGTAGGAATCGAGGTCGGCTTGGCTGACGATAATGGCCGTGTACTTCCCGTTGAACTGCCGCATCGTGTAGACGGTCTTGTCGAAGGCGGTGTACGTGATCGTCGCGCCGTCGGCCGGCTCGGCGGCCGCGGCTCGCGCCACCGCCGACATGTGGGCGGCGTCCGGATAGATGTAGTCGTGCTCGAGGGACGGCGTCTGTGCGGGTGCCGGCAGAGAGCAGGCAACCGCAAAGATAAGACAGATGATGCGCCGCAATACCAGTGATCCCACCTGGCAAAAGCGTATCACTAACCGATCCAGTCAATCGCCAGGTCTGCAATCGCTCGGAACTCCGGGTCGCCGGTGACGACCGGACACTCGTGTTTTTGCGCCAGGGCAGCGGCAAACGAATCTGCATACGAGATGGGGAACTTGGCTTTTAGCATGGCCGCGTGCCAGATCCCATGGGCGACTGCGAGTCAATCCACTCGAGTATTGGCCAAGAGTCAAATACTCGAGTCTTCACGCGCGCGCTCCTGCTTTCTCATGGCGGCAAACTTGATCATCCTGTTGGATTCGCCCTGGATTGTGCCTCGTAACTCCCTCCATGCTGGTTGCTTGGACAGGACGATCTCTTGCCCTCGCAGTTCGAGGACTAGCTTCGCACCCTGGGAAAGGTTGAGGGCTTCCCGGACTGCCTTGGGAATGGCAATCTGGCCTTTCGATGAGATTGTAACGTGTTTCATGAGCCCATCTTACTTTGCGCCCGTGGGCTTTGTCTCGGCCGCTGCGTTCACGGCGACGATGACCTCGTCTGTGATCTCGAGCGCCTTAGGGAACCACAACACGCCGATTTCCTGGTTCGAGATTTCGAGGATCAACTCGTAACCGTGCTTCGAGCCGTGATCGGCGAGCGTAGCGATGATCTTCTTGCCGATGGCATTGATGATTTCCGCCTCAGCTTGCTGGATCTCCTCGGTCAGGTCCTGCTTGAAGCGTTCGTAGTCCTTGCGCTTGCGCTGGTAGGACTGCGCCAGGTCGTAGCGCTTCTGCGCGTCGCTCGCGCCAAGGGCTTCGATCTGTTTCTGCATGGCGAGCAGGTCCTGCTCCATCTTGTCGAGTTCGGCGTTTCGCGGAGCAAAGCGCTTCTTCAATTCTTCCGACGCTTTCTTGCCATCATTGCATTCGAGGATGGCGCGCCGAAGGTTCAGAAGGCGGACATGCGTCGTCGGAACGGGGGCTTGCTGGCTCCATGCCAGCGTCGAGATGCAAAGGACGCCCCAGATTTGCAAACTCTTCGTAAAACTTTTCATTGGTAGCTCCTCAGACGCAGTGGCCTGCCTTGAAATCAGTCTAACATGATTCTATGAAGGCATCTGGGCTGCTCTGTCTGGCATTCGCTTGCATCGCGCTCGCTCAAGGACCCGGCGGCAGTGGAGACGGAATTTGGTTACGTAACGCCGGATACGGAGAGGCGCAGACGTTCGACTCCTGCCTCGGGCATCAGCCGCAGTCGGGGCAGTATCACTACCACGTCGCGCCCACGTGCCTGCGCGCGCAGCTCAACGACAACATCACCGTCGTGCAAAGCCGCCGCAACGGGGCAATCTACATGGAAAAACCCGCGCCGTGGACGCACTCGCCGATCCTCGGATGGGCCTACGACGGATATCCGATCTACGGACCGTACGGCTATTCGAATCCAAATGACGTGACGAGCGCGGTGAAGCGGCTGAAATCGAGCTTCCGCCTGCGGAACATCACGCAACGAATTTCGCTCCCCGACTGGGCCACCGCGTTTCATACGAATGTCTCGCAACAACTGTCTGCCGCCCAGTACGGGCCGAACGTCAGCACGCTCTATCCGCTCGGACGATACGTGGAAGATTACGAGTACGTCGACGGGCTCGGCGATCTCGATGTGTATAACGGCCGCACGACGGTGACGCCGGAGTTTCCCGGCGGCACGTACGCCTATTTCGTCGCGCTCGACAGCGACGGGGCGCCGGCCTTCCCCTACATCCTCGGGATGCAATACCGCGGAACCGCAGCGGGAGGCAACAGTCCCACCATACCCCCAGGCACACAGGACTACTTTGTGAGCGGCACGTCAGGCGGGCTCCCGCCCTTTCTCGTTCCGCTGCTGAACTCATGGGCAGTCAAGAACTCGCAGCAATTCGCGCAAGTCGTGAGCGCGCTTGATCCGTCCGCCGGTCCATCGAACACCTGGGGATCGGTCACAACACCGGCGCTCGCCGATGTCCAGAGGATCAGGCTCTCGAGCACGACGGTGTACATCAACGCGAACGGTCTCGCGAGCTATGCAATGGGACCGTGGTTCGATGTGTTTCAGCCGGGCGGCGTCTTCGGGAATCTTCCGGCGAATGCTAACTATCAGGTCCAGCTTCCGCGAACGCCCGCCGTTCCAGCCACGAAGACCGCCACCGGACTCGGCCCCGTAGGACTTTGGGCCAACGGCGTCGCTGTCTTCAATATTCTTGACGGCGCGAGCTACAGCACCTCACGCGCGGCGGACATCGGCGGCGGCATGGTGGCCGTGGGCGCCGTGCTCGTCTCTGCGGCATCGTTTGACCGCGCGCCCGTCGCGGCGGGATCGCTGATTGCGGCGTTCCCGATTCTCGGCGGCGTCGTAGGCACGACGACCGCGGCGGCGGATTCCGCGATTTGGCCGACGTCTCTAGGCGGAACGACAGTGAGCGTACGTGATTCGGCCGGAGTGAGTCGCAGCGCGACCATCTCGTACGTCTCGCCAGCGCAAGTAAACTTTCATCTGCCCGATACCCTCGCCGCGGGATACGGCTCGGTGACCATCAGCGCAGGCGGCACTTCGCTCACCAGCAACATCAATGTCGTGGCTGCGTATCCGAATCTGTTTGGGGGCGGCTACTTCTTGCGAATCCGGAACGGCCAGGTCACCGTCGAGGACGCGACGTTGCCCGTCGATCTCGGTCCAGACACTGACCAGGTCTATTTGATTCTTTTTGGCAGCGGCCTCGGCAGCGCAACTTCCGCCTCGGCGACAATCGGCGGGGCCACTGCCACCGTTGCCTTCGCCGGCGCGCAGGGCACCTACTCCGGACTCGATCAATACAACGTGCTCGTCCCGCGCTCCCTTATCGGAAGAGGCAAAGTGGACGTGCTGGTCAAGGCTGGCGGCAAGACTTCGAATGCCGTGAACATCACCGTTCGCTAAGCCGCCTTCTTGCGCCAGTAGCGCGCGAGGCCATACCAACTCGCTTCCAGCGATTCCGGCTTGATCATCGGACCAAACGTCTCCACCGGCAAATGGGTCATTAACTCTTCGCTCGCCTGCTTCACAAATCCGGCGGACGCTTCCTGGTCCGCGCGCCCCGCGCGGAGATCGGCCGCTACCTGCTCGCTCCACTTCACGAGACGTCTGGTCATCTCTTCGATGTGCCACTCGGGATTTTCGGCCGGTCCGAAGTGCGTGATGTAGAGACGCGCCGGCCGCCGCTCACGAATCGCTGCCAGGCTGCCGCGCCACGCTTCGAGATCGATATCCGGTGGCGGCGTCACCGGCAGCACGCAGGGCTGCGCGAGCGGACGCATTCCGGTCGTGTCCCCGGTGAAACCGATGCCGTCCGTTTGATCGAAGTAGCTCACGTGATGCACGGCGTGCCCCGGCGTGTAGACGACTTCGAGCTTGCGTCCGCCGACTGTGATGGTCTCGCCTCCGTTGAGCACGGTGACATTTTCGGCGGGTACGCCCAGGAACTCGCCCCACATGTAGTCCATTTTGTCGCCGTAGATGCGCACTGCGGAGGCCAGCAGCTTGGCAGGATCGATCATGTGCCGCGCGCCCATCTGGTGCACGTAGACGCGCATCTTCGGATGGCGCTTCACCAGCGTCCCGGTCGCTCCGGCGTGATCCAGATGAATGTGCGTGAGGAGCAGGGTGTGAATGTCGGCCGTGGTCAGGTTGCGCTCGGCGAGCCCGGCTTCGAGTCCTTCGAGTGACGACGTAGGTCCCGGATCAACCACCGCCACGCCGGCGGCGTCTTCCAGCAGGCAGGGCGCAATGTACTGCTCCTGCCCGAGGTAGTGCACGTCCACCAGGGTCACGCCCTTCGTCACCTGCAAAGTGATCATGAAGGCATTTTATCGGATCGATGAAAACTGATAAGCTTTTTCGCTTATGCGCTTTCTCCGACTCCGTATTCTCACGGTCCTGGTCGTGGTGTGGGCGGGGCTGGTCGCAGGCCAGGCCCCGAAACCTCAGGCGATGGACGACGATTTCGCCCGCGCCGTCAAAGAGTGGACCACCAAGCCCGAGTTCATCAGCCCGCTCGTCGATCACCTGCCGAAGTCGTCCGGCGTTCCTTCGCCGAAGGACGTGATCGGGCATCACGTCGGCGCGCCGAACAAGCTCACCTACTACAGCGAACTGGTCGGCTACTACAAAGCGCTCGCGGCGAAGAGTCCGCGCGTCAAGGTGCAGGACATCGGCAAGACCGATGAAGGCCGCGAGTGCGTGATCGTTTACGTCGGCTCGGAAGATTCCATTCGCAATCTCGAGCGCTATCGGAGATATCTCGCGCAGCTCGCCGATCCGCGTCCGCTCTCCGACGCGCAGGCGCGCGAAATCGTCGCCAAGGCCAAGCCGATTTACCACCTCATGGGCGGCTTGCACAGCGCCGAGACCGGGCCGTCCGAGATGCTGATGGAGCTGGCTTACCGCATCGCCACCGAGGATTCGCCGGTCATCAACAAGATTCGCGACAACGTCATCGTCACCATCACGCCGGCGGCCGAGCCCGACGGGCGCGACCGTTACGTCGATTGGTATTACGCCAATAAGATTCAGGAGAAGACCGAACGCGACAGCGTCGGCGGGCCGCCCTACTGGGGCAAGTACATCTTCCACGACAACAACCGCGACATCAACTATTCGCAGATGACCATGCGCACGCTGCTGGCCTGGTATCTCGACTGGCATCCGCCGATCATGCACGAGCTGCCCGAGTCGGTACCGTTCATGTACACCTTCAGCCGGCAGGCGCCGCAGAAACCCACGCTCTGTCCGATCC
>CAZRND010000019.1:23810-26439 GCA_964601345.1 uncultured Acidobacteriota bacterium
GCGTCCCCAACGCGGAATCCCCCGCTCGATCCGTTCCTTTACGCCGAGCTGCCCTGGGTTTCGAATGTCGAGATGGCCCAGATGATCAAGTACGGCATGCCCGGCGTGTGGACGCACGGGTTCGTCGACATGTGGTCGCCCGGCTACCTGGGATTCATGGCTTCGAACCACAACGGGATGATGCGCATGTACGAGACCTTCGGCAACGGCGGCGCGAACACGATGCATCGCCGCGTCGAGGCGCCGGCCGGCGAAGGCGGACGCGGAGGTGGCGGCGGCCGCGGCAGCCAGACCTCGCGCGAGTGGTATCGCCCGCTGCCGCCTTATCGCGAAGTCGATTGGTCGATGCGCAACAACACGAACTACATGGAGACGGGAGTTCTCTCGGCGCTTGAGCTCACCTCCAACTTCCCGCAGACCGTCCTCGAGAATTTCTATCGCAAGAGCCGCAACTCCATCGAAGCGGGGAAGAGCGCGCCGCCCTACGGCTACGTGATCCCGACCGCGCAGCGCGACATGACGCGCGTGTCCGCGCTCGTGAACATTCTGCGGCTGCAAGGCATCGAAGTCGGCCGCGCCACGGCGGAAGTGAAACTCAAGGAAGGGACGTTCCCGGAAGGCTCGTACGTCATCAAGCGCGATCAGCCCTATGGACGCCTCGCGAAAATCCTGCTCGAGAAGCAGGACTTTCCCGATCCAGGCCTCACCACGTATGACGATACCGGCTGGACGATGGGACTGATGTTCCACACCGACGTAAAGGAAATCGCCGACAAGACGGTGCTCGATACGCCGGTCCAGCCGGTGACACGAGTCGCGCCGCAGGGAAGCGTTTCAGGCTCGGCCTCCGCGGTGGCTTACGCCATCCCGCACTACGGATCGAATTCCATGATCACGCTCCGCTACCGGCTGAAGGATTTGAAGGTCCAGACGGTCGAGAAGAGCTTCACGTCGGATGGCGTCGAAGTGCCGGCCGGATCGTTTATCGTCGCCGGCAACTATGCGCGCGTGAAGGATGCGGTCGAGAAGCTGGGCCTCAAGGCCGTGGCGCTCTCCGCGATTCCGGATGCGCCGAAGCATGACGCCGACCTGCCGCGGCTCGCGATCTTCACGACCTGGGGAAATACGCAGGAGGTCGGCTGGGTGCGGCACGCCTTCGATCAGTTCGAAGTCCCCTTCGACCTGATCTACAAGGAGCGTATCAAGAAAGGCAACCTGCGCGCCGCCTACGACGTGACCGGGATTCCCAACCAAGGACGCGGCGGCAAGGGTTTGGTCTACGACATCGATCCGAAGGAACGTCCGCTACCTTATAAGAAGACCGAGCAGTTCAAGAACCTCGGCGTCTACGGCGAATCGGACGACATTACCGGCGGCATGGGCCTTGAAGGCGCGACGGAGTTGCGGAAATTCGCCGAGGCCGGCGGATTGCTAGTCACGCTCGGCTCGGCGAGCTTTTTCCCCGCCGAATACGGACTCACGCGCCGCATCGAGGCGGGACGTACCAGCCCGGCCTTCTACGCGCCCGGGCCGATTGTCGAAGCCGAGATCCTGAAGCCGGATCATCCGATCTTCTACGGCTACACGAAGAAGACGATTCCCGTGCGCTGGGCTAGCGGACCGCTGCTGACGATTCCCGAAGCCGACCGCGAGCGCCAGATCCTCATGCGCTTCCCGGGCGGCGACGCCGCGGTGCTCAGCGGGCTGATGCGCGGCGCGAACGAGATTCGCAACCGTCCCGCCGTCGTCGAGACGCCGGTGGGCAAGGGTCGCGTGGTCCTGTTTGCGACGAATCCTTGCTACCGCTGGCAGAACCACGGCGAGTTCAACATGCTCTTCAACACGCTACTGAACTTCAAGAACTAGCTTGTCTTGATCTTGTGTTCGACCTTGCGCGCCGCGGTGGTGAGCAGCGCCAAGTCGACGGGCGAGAGTTCCGCGCGCAGCAGGATTTGCCGCAGCTTGCGCATGCGCGCGGGTCGCGTCCCCGTATCGAAAAAGCCGGACGTTTCGAGAAGCGGCGCGACAATGCCCAGGAACAGCATCAAGTGTTCGATTGGCGGCCTCTTTGCTTCGGCCACCGCGCGGACCGGCTTGCGGATCATCTCGTAGCAGCACACGGTGACCGACTGCGCCAGGTTCATGCTCGGCGTCTCGAGCACGGTGGGGATGCGCATCAATTTGTGGCAGTAGCTGAAGTCCTCGCGGCTGAGGCCGGTACGTTCGGAGCCGAAGACCAGCGCGACGCGGCCGCGCGCCTTCGCCGCCAGTGCGGGGAGCATCGACGGCGCGATCGGCTCGCGATCGAGAGTGCGGTCTTTGCCCGATGTCGTGCCGATCACCAGCGTGCAGCCTTTTGTCGCGTCCTCCAGGGAAGGGACGGATCGGGCGGCGTCAATTACCGCATCGCCTCCAGGAGCCGAGCGGCGTGTTTCTTCCCACACCGGTGGATGCGGATCGACGACCACCAAGTCGGAGAAGCCGAAGTTGGCCATGACGCGCGCGATGGCGCCGATGTTAAGAGGATTTCTCGGACGAACTAAGACGATGCGTACTTTGCTGAGTGTGGGGGACAAATAATAAAGGGTTCCAAGCGACCACTCCGGCAGGCGATTGGCCTCGACCTCGG
>CAZRND010000020.1:0-21510 GCA_964601345.1 uncultured Acidobacteriota bacterium
CGCCGCGAACGAGCTCGCCGGACTAGAAGAGTATTTGCCCGGCCTCCGGCCGCCGCTCGAAGCTCAACTGATCGACCTGGCCGACGAGATCGCCTACAACACGGCCGATCTCGACGACGGCTGCGAGGCGCTGCTGCTCGATGTCGCGACCATCCGCGCGGAGGTTCCGCTCTTTGCCGCGCACTACCGGAAAATCGTCGAGAGCTTTCCGAAAGCGCCGGAGAAACCTCTCTTTCACGAAGCTCTCAAGAGCATGCTCGACGCGCTGGCCGGCGACCTGATCGAACACTCACGGAAGCTGATCGAGGAGAGCGGCGTCCGCACGGTGGAAGATGTTCGTACGCACGGCCGGCGGCTCATCGGCTTCAGTCCCGAGATGGCGGAACAGAACCGGCAGGTGAAGGAATTCCTCTATCGCCGCCTCTACCAGCATCCCAGCCTGGGGAAGGAACGAAAGCGCGGCGTGGCGATGGTCAACGAGCTGTTTCAGATCTACCTCGATCATCCCGACCGCCTACCGCCCGCGTATCAGGAACAAGCCTCCAGCGAACCGCTCCATCGCGTGATTTGCGATTACATCGCGGGCATGACCGATTCGTTCCTGCAGAAAACCGTTCGGGAGCTAAAGGGCTAGGACGCGCCAGAGATACCAGCTCGCCACGGTTCGATAAGGCTTCCACAGCTTGCCGCGTTTTTCCATCTGCTCGCGCGAGGGCAGCTTGCGCTTTCCGAACGCCTTCGCGAAGCCCTTGCGGACTCCGTAATCGTCCAAAGGCAGGACATCGGGACGCCCCAGTCGGAAGATCAGAAGCATCTCGGAGGTCCACCGCCCGATGCCGCGCACTTCCGTCAATCGCTCGACGATCGCATCGTCCTCCATTGCGCGCATCTGCTCCAACGTAGGGATTTCGCCGCGGGACGCCCGCTGCGCGAGGTCGCGCAGCGAGAGCAGCTTCGACCGCGAGAGTCCCGCGCCGCGAAGCTTGGCGTCGGAGGCGCGCAGGACCTGCTCGGGCGTCGGGCCGTCGACGCTGTAGGGAAAGAGCGCGCGAACTCGGGCATAGATGGTCGCAGCAGCCTTTCCCGAGAGCTGCTGATAAACGATCGCTTCGGCGAGCGCCACAAAGATGCTGGAGGTGGTTTGCAGCTCGATGCGGTAAGGACCCACGGCGTCGATCACGCGCGAGAGATCGGGATCGACCGAGCGAAGATGCGCGACCGCAGCGCGCGCATCGTAGGGCAGCGGCTCGGGATCGCCGCACTTGCTCTCGATTGCCAGCATCTTCAGCTTGGTGACGACGCCGCCGTTGGCAGAGAATCCGCCCGCCTTGCTGCCCGCGGCGAGCACGCGGTGGCAGGGAACGACGATCGCAAACGGATTGCGTCCAAGCGCCTGCCCCACGGCGCGCGCCGAACCCGGCAGGCCGAGCGCCTTGGCAATGTCGCCGTACGTCCTGGTTTCGCCTGGAGGGATACTGCGCGCGACTTCGTAGACGCGCTGGTGGAAAGGCGGCTGGCCGTCCATGTCGAGCGCGATCACCGAAAGGTCGGCGGGATTGCCGGCGAGCAGCGCGGTGATGCCGGAAAGCGCTTGCTGTACGTCCGCGGGCGGCGCCGATTCCTGCGCCGCAGGAAAGCGGCGCGCCATGCGCGCCCGAGTCTTGGCGTCGGCGCCTTCCGGCAGTTGCACGCCCGCGATGCCGCGCGGGTTCCAGGCGATGCCGCACTTGCCGATTGCCGTTTCGAAGAGAGCAAATCCGTTGGACATATTATTTCCAGGCTCCGAGGAGTCGCCGCAGGATCAGCAGTTCTCCCAAGTGATAGGCGTTATGATCGGCCACCAGGAGCGCCTCGCGCAAGACCGTCTGCCCGGTGCCGTGCGGGATGGGCGCGCACAGATCCGGGGCGCGCTTGACGAGCGCGCACATCTCTCGAAGATCGGAACGAAAGGCGCGGACACTCTTGTCCCAGGCCTTGGAATTCGGAGGAGCCTGTGTCTTCGGCCAATAACCCGCGGGCCAGGGCGGCGAAACATGCTTTGCGTTGGTGGAGAATTCCAGAATGTCCCAGAGCGCGATGCGCATATGCTCGACCACTTCCCACGGCGAGTGCGCGGCCCCTTTGGGCCGGTTCCCCCGGTGAGCCGGGGGCAGTCCTTTGACTGCCCCCTCGAAATCCACGTGCGCTGAGCCGCTGGTCAACAGATCCACTACATGTCTACGCAAGGATACGTCGTTTGGCATTTCCCTTTCACCCTAAGCCGACCTTTTTCAGCAGGCCGGCGAATCTGGCATCCGCGCGCAGGCTGTCGAAGCGCGGATCGGTCTTCAGCCACAGCATCAAAATATTATGTTCCTGATAGGCCTTTTCCAGCCATTCGAATGCTTGGTCCTTTTGGCCCAGGCCAATGTAAATGAGCGCAACATGTCCAGCCAAGGGAATTCGTTTCGCAAGGGCCAGCAAACGCTGGAGGACTTTGCGAGCTTCCTGGGGCCGGCCGGAGATCGCTGCGATGTAAGCCAGATCCGCCGAGAGGTTCGGATCTCCGCCTTCGAGGCGAAGGCTTTCTTGAATCTCGCTCGTGCCGTTCTCGATCATTCCTTTGTACACATACGCCCAGCCCAACATGTAGTGGGAGACCGAGCGATTCGGATACAGCTCCAGGGTCTTGCGATACTGCTCGATGGCCAGGTCGTACCGGCGCGCGCTTACGTAGACGTCGCCCAGACCCTCGTTGGCCAGCACAGACAGCGGATCCAGTGCCAGGGCGCGCCTGGCTTCGGCGATGCTTTCGTCCAGTCGGCCCCAGTGCCGCAATTGGCTCGTGTATATAATATGGGCCGGCTCCGATCCTGGATTGAGTTCGATCGCACGCCGCAATTCTTTTTCCGCCGCCGTATGTTCCCAGTGGTGCTCGTGAAGCATCGCCAAAGCCACATGCGCCTCGGCCAGCGAGTCGTCCAGCTTCACCGCCTGCTGCGCCGCATTCGCGGCCCTGGCAAAGGCATCCGCCATAGGAACAGCGTCCGCTGCTCCCAGCGCGGTCCATGCCCTGCTGAGGCCGGCGTACGCAGCGGCGTACTCTGGCTCGATGCGGATGGCTTGATCGAAGTAATCGATCGCTTTTCGATGGGACTCGGGGTTGAGTTGGTTCGAATAGTAGCTGCCTTTGAGGTAGGCCTGGTAAGCGTCCGGGTTCACCGGGCGGCTGCGCGACAGGCGCGCCTTTTCATTCGGTGTGATCGTGCTTCGGATCTCCACGGCGATCGCCTGCGCCAATTCGCTCTGCAGGTCCAGAATATCCCCGGTACTTCGCTCGTAACTCCGGGCCCATAGTTGCTTCTCAGTCGCCGCCTGGATCAGGTTGGCCGTGATTCGCACGCGCTGTCCGGAGCGAACCACTGAGCCTTCGACCACAGCATCTACTCGCAGCTTCCGGGCAATCTCCGGCAAGGGCGTCTTGGAGCCCTTGTACCTCATGACCGACGTCCGCGAAATCACCGTCAACGAACCAATTTGGCCAAGATCGGCGATCAGGGCCTCGGTCATGCCGTCGGCAAAGTAATCCTGGGACGGATCGCCGGAGAGATTTTCGAGCGGAAGCACGGCCAGCGCTTCGATACGGGCCGGCGAGCCTGATCCGGGCGGTCGCCACCAGCCGCGAATGAAAGCGAAGGCGAGCAAGAGCAGCGCTGCGAACGCGATACCGGCGATGGCCAAACGGCGGTAAGGAATTGCAGAAGCGGGCGCCGGTGCGGCTGGAGTCACCCGCGTCGCCGTTCCTTGTTCCAAATCACGCTGGAGATTCTTCAGGTCAATGGCCAAATCGCCCGCCGATTGATAGCGCCGCGCGCGATCCTTTTCGAGGCATTTGCGCACGATGTGTTCAAGCTCGGCCGGCACGGCGGGGTTCAGTTGGATCAGAGACTCGGGGTGATCGCGGGCGATGCGGACAATGGTGTCACTCGCCGAGACTCCCTTGAAGGGTAGCCGCCCTGCGATCATGTGATAGAGCACGACGCCCAGCGAGAAGATGTCGGTGCGCTGGTCCACGTCGCGACCCAGCGCCTGCTCCGGACTCATGTAATCCACGGTTCCCATCACCAAGCCCGGCGTGCTCAGCACCTCGGAGACGGTGGGCTTGTCGGCGTCATCCACATCTGCAGCGGCCGCCTCCGGCTGGACCTTAGCAAGCCCGAAATCGAGCATCTTGACAGGTCCGGCCTGGGTCAGGAAGATGTTGGCCGGCTTCAAATCGCGATGGGTGATCCCCTTGGCTTGGGCGGCGGTGAGCGCCTCAGCGATCTGGATCCCCACTTGCAGAACCAGTTCCGTTTTCGCCGGGATGCCCCCCATCCGCGCGCTCAGCGACTCGCCTTCGAGAAGCTCCATGACGATGAAGTGTCGCCGCTGGTGTTCGTCAATCTCGTGGATGATGCAGATATTGGGATGATTCAACGCGGAGATGGCGCGAGCCTCGCGCTGGAATCGTTCGAGGGCCCTGGAATCCTGCGAAAGCTCTTCGGGCAGGAATTTTACGGCCACCTGGCGGCCCAGCTTCAGGTCCTCTGCTTTGTAGACCACTCCCATCCCGCCCTTGCCGAGCTTATCGAGGATGCGGTAATGGGAAACGATCTTGCCGATCATGTTCTTATCCTGTACCATGCAGTAGGGCTTTGGCGCAAACAATTGACAGCGCGCCTCGAATTAGAGGTCCTGTGCACCGCGTCCTTAGCTTTTCTTCTTCTTGGGGCGCCCGCGTGTCTTTCCGCGCAAGCTTGGCTATATCCTACCCACGAAGGCGCGGTCACCATCAGCTATCAGGACATCTATTCCCGGAAACACTACTTCTCGCTGGGCGAAGTTGCAGACCGCGGCCACGTCATGTCGCAGGGCGCGGTCGTTGATTTGGACTACACTTTAGCGAACGGACTGGCGTTGCGAGTGGGCGTTCCCTATATCCTTTCCCGCTACATCGGCGGCTTCCCCCATGTGCCTTTTGCGGGAGACAACGCGCCTTACCGGAATCTCGACGGCGGCGACTATAACGGGACTTTTCAGGATTTCCGGATGAGCTTGCGCTATAGCCTGGTGAAGCGGCCGCTGGTGATTACTCCCTTCTTTGAAGCTGTAATCCCGAGCCACGATTACAGCGTTTTTGCGCATGCCGCCGCGGGACACGACCAGCGGGAATTCCGGCTGGGTACGAATTTTGGACGGCGCTTAAATCCCATTCTGCCTAATGCTTTTGTTCAAGCGCGCTATTCCTACGCGTTCGTCGAGCGAGTGCTTGGTATCAAGCCCAATCGCAGCGACGCGGAACTGCAAGTGGGCTACTTCGTAACTCCAAAATTCTCGGTCATGGCTTTGGGAACAGGGGCGTTTGCGCACAGCGGCCTGCCGGCCAGGTTCGACATTCCGCCGTCGCAGGCCGTTCAGTCCGGAACAGTGGCGGCGCCACGAACAGATTCTCCGCGTGCAGCAGATCAACGTCGGCGGTGGTGGGTTCTATTCCCTAAGCCGGTCCGTTTCCGTCTTCGCCTCATTAACCACCTCGGCGTGGGGGCGCAACACACACAAGATCACGACCGGCCTTACGGCCGGGATGAGTTGGAGCATCCACCCGAGGCGGGAACCGAGCAAAGCCTCCGGGCCTTCCTACCCAACCTAGACTCCGACTCGCCGCCGTCCGTGGACACGTTTCGCTGCGTCTGCACCGCGACGAGCGCTCACTAGAATTGACATCGGGCGTTCATCGGAGTAGTCTTTGACCAAGGGGACTGCATGCGTCGCGCGATTATCCTTCTTCTTTTGACGGCTCCCGCTTGCCTTGCGGCGCAAGCTTGGCTCTTCCCGAGCGGCGAAGGATCCATTTCCATCGGCTATCAGAATGCCTACGTCCGCAAACACGCCTATTCGAAAGGTGAGCTGGGGGATGCCGGACACATCATGACCCAGGGCTTGCTTCTCGACGCGGACTACACGTTGGGACGCCGCTTCGCCGTGAAAGTCGGCGTACCCTACCTCGCGTCGGAGTACAACGGCTCCAAACCCCACGTGCTTCCTAAGTCCATCACCCTGCCTGGCTGGACGGCCACCGACGATGGGACCTTCCATGGAGCTTTCCAGGACTTCCGGGTTGGCATTCGCTATAACCTTGTCCAGAAGCCGCTAGTGGTGACCCCCTATTTCGAGGCCGTTCTGCCAAGTCATCCCTACGTTTTCTTCGCGCATAACGCTATCGGGCGTGACCAACGCGAGTATCACGTGGGACTCAACCTCGGACGGCGTCTCGACCCCATCCTGCCGAAAGCCTACTTTCAAGCGCGCTATCACTATGCGTTTGTCCAGCCGGTATTGGGCATCGCCCCAAACCGCAGCGACAGCGAGCTTCAAATCGGCTATTTCGTGACTCCGCGCCTTTCCGTAATGGCTCTTGGGACCGCGGCGCTTGCTCACAGCGGAATCCGCCAGAACTTGGTCGGCTGGCCAACGTACCTCACCGATGAACAGTACCTCCACCATGACCAGATCTCCCGAATGGGGTTGATCGACGTGGGAGGCGGCGGACTCTATTCTTTGAACCAGTCCATGTCCATCTACGCCTCGCTCGTAACCGCCGTGTGGGCACGAAGCACACACAAGCTCACGACGGGGATCACGGTGGGGATCAGTTGGAAGATTAAGCCGAAGTTCGGTCGTCGCGAAGGCGCCCACGCCGCTCTTCAAGAAGACGATTCTCCGCGGGCCGTAGAGACTCTCCGCTGCGCCTGCGCGGCCGCCTCGGCTCACTAGCTAGTCAAAGCCGACTCGCTTGAGCATCGAAACGAATCTTGGGTCCGAACGCAGGCTGTCGAAACGTGGATCCGTCTTGAGCCACAACATCATCGAGGAGCGCTCCAAGAGAGCTTGGTCCAGCATGTGGAAGGCGCGATCCTTCTCGCCCAGGGCTATGTAGATCAGCGCCAGGTAACCGGGGGGTACAGGCGTTTTCTTGGCGAGATCCAGCAATTGTCTGAGGGTCTTTTTGGTTTCCTCCGGCTTGCCGGTGACGGCGGCGATATAGGCGAGATCGGGCGAAAGGGCAGGGTCGCCTCCTTCCAGCCTGAGACTCTCCAGTATGTCCTGCTTACCCTGTGCATACATTCCCTTGTAAACATAGGCCCAGCCTCGCAGGTAACGCGACGTCGAATGATCGGGGTGGAGTTCGAGGGTCCGGCTGTATTGTTCGATGGCCAGATCATAATAGCGCGCGCTCAAATAAGCGTCGGCCAAGCCCTCGTTCGCCAGCAACGCCAGGGGATCGAGCGAAAGGGCGCGCTTGGCCTCAGCGATGCTTTCTGGGCCGCGCCCTTGATGACGCAGTTCGGTCGTGAAATACACATGGGCCAGTACATACCCCGGATGGAGCTCGATCGCCCGGCGGAACTCCTTCTCGGCCGTCTGGTGGTCCCATTCGTCGCTGCGGACTGCTCCCAGCGCGGCATGCGCTTCGGCGAGCGAGTCGTCCAAGTCGGCTGCCTTTCCGGCGGCCCCCAAGGCTTTGGGATGGGCTTCCGCATACGGCACAGCACCGACGTATTCCAGGTTCTGCCAGGATTCAGCGAGGCCGGCATAGGCCGCGGCGTAACGCGGCTCCAGCCGGATGGCTTGCTCGAACTGTTCGATGGCTTTCCCGAAGGAGTCCGCGGTGAATTGGCTCAAGTAGTCGCGGCCTTTCAGATAGGCCTCAAAGGCTTGGGCGTTCACGGGGCGGCTGCGCGCGAAGCGCGACTTCTCGTTGGGCGTCAGCTCAATCTGAATTTCGCCGACCACAGCGCGCGTCAATTCGCTCTGCAGGTCCAGGACATCCCCGAGATTGCGTTCATAGCTTTGGGCCCATATTTGGCGCTCGGTAGCAGCTTCAATCAGTCTCGCGGTGATCCGCACGCGTTGTCCGGAGCGGACCACGGAGCCTTCCACCACCGCGTCTACATCCAAGGTTCGGGCAATCTCCGGCAGCGGCTTCTTCGTCCCCTTGAATTGCATAACGGAGGTTCGCGAGGTCACTTTTCGCAAGGCCCGGATCTGGCCCAGGCCGGCAATCAGGGCCTCGGTCATGCCGTCGGCAAAGTAATCCTGGGCCGGGTCGCCGGAAAGATTCTCGAGGGGCAGCACGGCGAGCGACTCGATGCGGCCCGCCGACGTCGTTCCGGGCAGCCGCCGCCAGCCGCGCGTGAAGCCAATCATGATCGCCAATGAGAACAGGGCCGCGGCAAGGCCGGCCCAGGCGAAGCGGCGGGAGGGCAACGACGGAGTCGCGTGAGCCCGCGTGGCCGTTCCCTGTCCCATATCCCTCTGAAGGTTCTTCAGGTCAATCGCCAGATCGGATGCCGACTGGTACCGCCTCTCGCGATCTTTCTCCAGACATTTGCGGATCACGCGCTCCAGTTCCGGCGGCGCCGCGGGATTGAACTGAAAAATCGAATCGGGCGGATCGCGGACAATGTGAACGATCGCTTCGCTTGCCGAAAGGCCGGCGAAAGGCAGCCTCCCCGCGGCCATCTGGTAGAGCACCACGCCGAGCGAGAAAATGTCGGTGCGCTGATCCACGGGACGGCCGAGAGCCTGCTCCGGACTCATGTAATCCACGGTTCCCATCACCACGCCCGGCGTGCTCAGCAGTTGGGATACGGTCGGCTGGCTGGAGGCATCGGCGTTCCCGGCAGGTTCTTCCTGCTGAACTTTCGCGAGTCCAAAATCAAGAAGCTTGGCTTGCCCCAATTGGGTCAGAAAAATGTTGGCCGGCTTTAGGTCGCGGTGCGTAATTCCCTTGGCTTGAGCCGCTGTCAGCGCGTCCGCAATCTGGACGCCGACTTGGAGAACCAAGCCCGCATCCGCCGGGACGCCCCCGACTCGCTCGTTGAGCGGCTGGCCCTCGAGCAGTTCCATGACGATGAAGTGCCGGCCTTGATGCTCGTCGACTTCGTAGATGGTGCAGATGTTAGGATGATTCAACGCCGAGATGCTGCGCGCCTCCCTCTGGAAACGCTCCAAGGCTCGGTTGTCCTTGGAAAGCTCATCGGGCAGGAACTTCACTGCCACATGGCGGCCCAGTTTGAGATCCTCGGCCTTGTAGACCACACCCATCCCACCCTTGCCCAACTTTTCGAGAATGCGGTAATGGGAGATGATTTCGCCGGTCATGGTTTCATCCCTGGGCATTATCTTAGAATGAAAGGCCTACCCATTGACAATGGGTGCGTGGACGTGTATTTTCTTCATCAAGGAGGGATCTATGCGCAGGACGCTCATTGCCCTGGGTGTTTTGGCCTTTCTTGCCTTGTCAGCCGCAACGGTATTAGCCTGTGGCGACAAGCTGCTGGCTCTGGGCGCAGGAATGCGCTCGCAGGAACTGTTCCGAGCCGCACATCCTGCTGCTATCCTCTTTTTCACCCGCCCGAACTCGGCAGTGGCGCAAGCGGTTAAAGATCCTCAGCTTCTACCGGCCTTCAAGCAGGCCGGCCACAAGATCCAAAATGTCGAGGAGTCGGGCAAATTGGAAGACGCTTTGAAGACCGGCAAATACGACCTAATCGTAGCCGATGTCGCCGATGCGGAAAGCCTGTCGGCGGCGATTCAAGGGGCGGCTTCGCATCCTCTGTTTGTGCCCGTGGTTTCCCAAGCGAATAAGGCCGACCAGACCGCCGCGCATAACAAGTTCCACTGCCTCATGAAAGCCCCGAACAAGCCGGGAAGCTACCTGAGCGCCATTGATGAAGCGATGAAATGGCGGCTCAAGAACGGCAGCGGCCCGGCCAAGTCCGGAGACTGAACCTACTTCACCAGCTTTACCAGCACCGTCACCTGGAACGTGGAGTTGCCGCTCGGCTCGTCCTGTATGGCGATTACGGTCGGCTTGTCGAGAGGGATCACCGTCTCGATGTTGTTCTGAAAATTGCGCGTGATCGGAGCGCGGGCCGTCGTCGCCTCAGTCGTGACGACCGAACTGATATCCACAGACGTGTTCAGGTTCACCAGGCCGGTGTCCAGCATAGAGGGCCGGGCGTCGATGTTCGTTCCCACGTCGAAATACTGGATGGACCCGTCCTTGCTCGCCAAGGGGACGCGGTTTCCGATCCGCGTCCGGCCGACCTTGCGGTCTTCCACCAGCAGGACGTAGGTCCGAGTGTTGATCTTCTTGGCCCCCTCCGTCTCGGTGATGGAATACTCGATGCGGTAGACGGAGTGCAAACTGGGCGCGGGCTTGTCCTGAGCCGCGGCCACGGCGGCGGCCAACAGAGATACGGCGATGAGTTTCTTCAGCATTTTCATTGCTCCTTTTCAAGGGGTGTGACAACAAGATCGGGAATTTCCAAATCTGCCACGGGCTTCTCTTCCCTCTTCGCAAACAACTCCGGGAAATCGCTGAGACGAGCGAGCTCGGCTCCGGTGAGTGTGTGATAGCGGGAGCGGGCGGCTTGTGTGGCAATCCGTACCTTCTGGATGGGCGGCGCCGGTTCCGCGGGGCGCGGCGAAACATGCACGACGTGCATCGGTACGGGTGGGACAGCGTCCGGCGCCTTCACAAACATCGCCACGCCTAAGGCGGCCGCCGCGGCGGGCGCCAGAAACCACCACAGCTTCCAAACGCGCGGGCGCTCGGCGCGCGCGGCGAGCCGTTCCTCGAATCCCGCAGGCGGCTCGACCCGGCTGTATTGCTTCAGGCTTTCATCGAGCAAGCGATCGTGAAATTGTTCACTCATGATGGATCTCCCATAATGCGGTCCAGTTTCTCCCTAAGCTGCCGGCGCGCCTGATGAAGGCGAGCGCGCACCGCCGCCTCGGTGATCTCGAGCGTCTCGGCGATCTCCGAGTAACTCAGGTCCTCGACAGTGGAGAGGGTCACGGCTTCGCGCAACGTAGCCGGCAACGATTGGATCAGCATGCCGAGCAGCCGTTGCATCTCGCCTCCGGCGGCAATCTCCTCCGGGCCGCGGCCGGCGGCGCGCAAACGCCGCACGCCGGCTTCCAGTTGCTCGGCGCTCACCGTCTCCTGTGGCGCGGGCCGCTGGCGGCGGCCATCGAGCGCGGCGTTCCACGCGATGCGGGCCATCCACGCCTTGCGGTCGCGGACCTCGGGCAGCTTCGACGCGGCGCGGAACGCCTTCAGGAAGGCGTCCTGCGCGGCATCCTCAGCGTCGTGATGGTTGCGCAGCACGCTGTAGGCGATGCGGTACACCATCTGCTTGTGCTCGCTGACCAGGGCCCCGAGGTCCGCGCCGGCGGCGTCGGCGGCCGGGCTGGCGGCCGGCATGAAAGCGTGAGGCAATGCCGTCTCCGTCTCCATACAAACATGAAGACTGTACCCTGAGCGAAAGTGTTCAGGAAAAATCTGCTACCGTAGGAACGCCCATGAGGATCAAGCCCTTCGAGCTGGAACGGTGGCAATCGGTCTGGGAGAACCAGGTCGAGCTGAACATCGCCGAGAGCGGCGTCCTGCCGATGGCCGCCGCCCAGTTGGCCGACGGGCCGGGAGAGCTCGAGAGCATCCTTGCTTTACCGCTCGGATATCCGCAGACCAACGGACGGATGGAGCTGCGCGAACGCATCGCTTCGCTCTATCCGGGCGCCGGCGCGCAGAACGTCCTGGTTACGTCAGGCTGCGCGGAAGCGAATTATCTGTCGGTGTGGGCCCTGGTCGAGCCGGGCGACGAAGTTGTGCTGATGCACCCGAACTACGGCCAGATCGAAGGCGTGGCCGAGAGCCAAGGCGCGGTTGTGAAGCTCTGGCGGCTGCGCGAAGAACTCGGCTGGCAGCCGGATATCGACGAGCTGTCGCGGCTCGTGACTTCGCGGACGCGCCTGATCTGCGTCTGCCATCCGAACAATCCAACTGGGGCGGCGCTTAGCGAATCATCCATGGCCGCCGTGTGCGCGGCGGCATCCCGCGCCGGAGCTTGGATCCTCGCCGACGAAGTGTATCGCGGCGCGGAGCGGTCGGGCGGGATGACCCCGACGTTTTGGGGGCGGTATGAGCGTGTGCTGGCAAACGCGGGGCTCTCGAAAGCCTATGGCTTGCCGGGACTGCGCATCGGATGGGTGGTGGCCCCGCCGGAAATCACCGAAAAGCTGTGGGGCTATCACGACTACACGACGATTTCGCAAACCGTCCTCAGCGATCGCCTCGCGACGCTGGCGCTCGAACCCGCGAAGCGCGAGGAAATCCTCGGCCGTACGCGGCGCATCATCGCGGCAAACTACCCGGTCGTCGCGGATTGGATTCGCCGGCGGCCTGAGTTCCGGCACCGCCCTCCCGATGCTGGCGCGATCGCCTGGTTGAGTTGTCCAGAGAGCGCCAATTTAGTTCGCCGCGCGCGCGAAGAGAAGAGCGTGCTCCTCTGTCCCGGCGAGCAGTTTGGCATGCCGGGATACTTGCGCATCGGATTCGGCGGACACACCGGCGACCTGTTGCAGGCTTTGGGACGCATCGAAGAGCTGCTCTAAAGTCCAACCCCAGTTCCGCCGAAGGAGGTTGCTAGATGAGCAACCTCCGCCCATGGTGTCTTTTTCTCTTGCTGCTCTCCTCTTTCGGCAGGCCGTGCTGCGCCGAGGATACCTCAGGCAATCTCAGGAAGCTAAGCCTCGAGCAGCTTGGGAATCTGGAAGTCACCACGGTTTCAAAAGAGCCTGTCAAACTCTTCCAGGCGCCGGCGGCGATTTTCGTTCTTACCCAAGAAGACATACGGCGGTCGGGAGCGACGAGCATCCCGGAGGCCTTGCGGCTGGTGCCGGGCGTGAATGTCGCCCGGCTCGATTCGAACAAGTGGTCGCTCGGCATCCGCGGATTCGGGAGCCGCCTCTCGCAATCGGTGCTAGTCCTCATCGACGGACGCAGTGTTTACACCCCGCTCTTTGCCGGCGTCTACTGGGAAGTCCAGGACACGCTGCTTCAGGATATCGACCGCATCGAGGTGATCCGGGGACCGGGCGGCACGATCTGGGGCGCGAACGCCGTCAACGGCGTCATCAACATCATCACCAAAAACGCCCGGGATACGCACGGCCTGCTGGTCTCGGCGGGCGGCGGAAGCGTGGACCAGGGCTCGCTCGACTTCCGCTATGGAGGCGGGAACGGCAAGGAATTCAACTACCGCATCTATGGAAAGGGCTTCACGCGCGGTCCTGAATACCATCAGAACAAGCACAACAACGACGATTGGCGCATGGCCCAGACGGGCTTCCGCGCCGACTGGGAGTTGCGCGGCCGCGACACTTTCACGCTTCAGGGCGACCTGTACAAGAGCGAGGATGGCGAGTCGGTGCCTCTGGTGGACTATGCCGCGCCCTTCGTCAAAGTTGTGGAGCAGAACGCCGAACTCTCCGGCGGGAACTTGCTGGGTCGGTGGAAGCGCGCATTACGAGGTGGATCTGACCTGCAGGTCACCGCTTACTACGACCGCACCAACCGCCGCGAAGCCAACTTCTCGGAAGATCGCGACACGTTCGACGTCGATTTGGTGCACCGTCTGCCGTCATGGAAGCGGCAAACCGTCCTGTGGGGTCTGGGCGCGCGGTTCAGCAACGGACGGAGCGCGGCGCCGGGACCGTCGGTCGAATTCTTCCCTGACCAAAAGACCGACAAACTCTACAGCATCTTCGTTCAGGACGAAATCGCCATCGTGCGGAACCGGCTGTCGTTGACGCTGGGGTCGAAGTTCCTGCACAACGAGTACACGGGATTCGAATTCGAACCGTCAAGCCGGCTCATGTGGACACCGAGCTCCCGCCAGACACTGTGGGCGGCCATGACGCGCGCAGTGCGCACTCCCTCGCGCGTCGAGGAAGATCTTCAGATCCTTTCCTACCTGACCACCGTAGGTGGAGGCACGGGCGCGTTTCTGCGCCTCGCCGGCAACAAAGGATTCAACTCCGAGCGGCTGGTAGGGTACGAGTTGGGCTACCGGACCTTGCTGGGACCGAACCTGCAGATATTTCTTGCGGCTTTCTTCAACGATTATGACCGGCTGCTGAGCACGGAGGTAAGGGGGAATCCGTTTGTCGAGGCCAAACCCGCGCCGCAGCACATCATCCTGCCGCTGGCCTTCCGCAATGGTCTCATGGGCGCATCGACCGGGATGGAGATCGCGCCGGAGTGGCGGCCGTTGCGATGGTGGCGTCTCAACGGCTCGTATTCATTTCTCCACATCGATTTGAAGAGCCGCCCCGGCTCGCTCGATCGGACGACGGCGGGATCGACGGAAAATTCGAGCCCGCAGCACCAGGTCGTGGCGGCGTCTTCGCTCGATCTACCGGGGAGAATCGAATTCTCTCAGGTCTTTCGATTTGTCAGCGCCCTTCCGGCGCAAAGAGTAAATCACTACGGGACGGCGGATGTGCGGCTCGCCTGGCGGGCGACGCCGCAGTTCGAGCTTTCGATCGTCGGCCAGAACCTGTTGCAGCCGCACCATCCCGAATTCGCGGGACCGGGCACCGGAATCCGGCGCGGCGTTCAGACCAGGGTCACCTGGAGATCGCCGGAGTGAAGCGTCTTCTTCAAAGCGCCGTCTGCGCCGTTTGCATAACGTTCTCAGCCTTGGCCGGTGACAGTCCAAGGCCGGGAGAGTACGAGGTGAAGGCCGCGTATCTCTACAATTTCGGCAGGTTCGTCGGATGGCCCTCCGCACCGGCCAAGGGAGACGCGTTCACGATTTGCGTGCTCGGGCAGGACCCGTTCGGCTCGTCCCTCGACTCGACGGTCGCCGGACAAACCATTGACGGCCAGAACGTGTCGGCAAGGCGTGTGTCGAAGGCTCAGGATGCGCTTCATTGCCGCATTCTCTTCATCAGCATGGCCGAGGAAAGCTCGCTGAAAGAAACGCTGGCAGCGCTCGGAAAGAGCAGCGTCCTCACCGTGAGCGACATGTCGCAGTTCACGCGCCGGGGCGGCATGATCCAGTTTTCGTTCGAGGGCAATCGGGTCCGATTCGAGGTGAACCTGGCGGCCGCCGAACGCGCCGGGCTGACGCTGAGCTCGCAACTGCTGAAGCTGGCTCTGGCAGTGAAGACAAAGGACTGACGACTTTGGCGCATGTCATGCAACATAGCGAGGATTCCATTACGCGGAAGCTGACCTGGATGAACATGCTGGTCAGCGGCGCCGCACTGCTCCTGGCCTGCGGAGCGTTCGTGGCTTATCAGGCGCCGGCACTTCGAGAGGCGCTGGTTCGGACGCTGTCGATGCAAGCTCAAATCGTCGGATCGAACAGCATTTCGGCCGTGCTTTTCAACGACCCGAAAGCCGCCCAGGATACGCTCTCGGCCTTGAAAAGCGGGCCGAGCATCCGGTTTGCGGCGATCTACACGCCCGACGGAAAACCTTTTGCCACCTACTCGCGCAACAGCCGCGAGAATCTTCCCTCGCCAGCGCCGCTGCCCGCGGGCGAAACCGAGACCTACCGGTTTGACGGCGGCGAGGTCGTGCTGGTGCGCGCCATCCAGCTCGAGGGCCGGACGGTCAGCCTGGTCTCGATACGCTCCGGCTTGCAGGAGATCAATGGCCTGCTGCGCAGGAACATCTTGATCGGAGCCGCAGTGTTGCTGGTCTCGCTGGGGGCGGCGCTGCTGGTCTCCTCGATCTTCCGGCGAGGCGTCGCCGATCCGATCCTGAGGCTGGCCGAAACGGCGCGCGCCGTCTCGCGCGAAAGCAATTACTCGGTGCGCGCGGCCGCAACCGGGGGGCGCGACGAGATCGCCGATCTCATCGGGGCCTTCAACGAAATGCTGGCGCAGATTCAGAAAGGCGAGGCGGAGGTCCGCCGGCTCAATGAAGAGCTGGAGCATCGTGTCTTTCAGCGGACCGCGGAGCTGCAGGAATCGAACAAAGAGCTGGAGGCCTTTACCTACTCGGTGGCGCACGACTTGCGCGCGCCCCTGCGCCACATCCAGGGCTTCTCGAAGATTCTGGTCGAGGACTTCAGCACTCAGATGCCGGCGGACGCGCAGGATTGTTTGCGGGATATCGCCGACAGCACGCGTCACATGGGGCATCTGATCGATGATCTGCTGAGCCTGGCGCGCGTCGGTCGGCAGGAGCTGGTCCACCAGGTCACCGGACTCGGATCGCTGGTGGGCGAGGTCAAGGAAGAGCTGCGGCGGGATACCAACGGACGCGAGATTCAGTGGCAACTGGGAGACCTGCCCTTCGTCGAGTGCGATCCCGGCCTCATGAAGCAAGTTTTCTACAACCTCCTCTCGAACGCCGTCAAGTACACGCGCCCGCGCAAGCCCGCGGTCATCGAGACGGGCCAGACAACAAGCGGGGACGGTCCGGTGATCTTCGTAAAAGACAACGGCGTCGGCTTCAACATGCAGCACTCCGCCAAGCTCTTCGGGGTCTTCCAGCGCCTCCACCGGCGCGAGGATTTTGAAGGCACCGGGGTCGGCCTCGCGACGGTGCAAAGAATTATTCACAAGCACGGCGGCCGGATTTGGGCCGAGGCCGAGCTCGATCGGGGGGCCACGTTCTTTTTCCAATTGGGCGCGCCGGCCTCGGGAGGAACACATTGATGGACGAGGCCATGGAGATTCTGCTGGTGGAAGACGATCCGCGGGATTTGCGGATGACGGTGCGCGAGCTGCAAAAAGAGAACGTGGGCAACCGTCTGGAGGTGGCGCGCGACGGACAGGAAGCGCTCGACTTTCTTTTTTGCCGCGGCGACTTTGCCAACCGGTCCTCGGACAATCCTCCGCGCCTGGTGCTGCTCGACCTGAAACTGCCCAAGATCGACGGTCTGCAGGTTCTCCGCGAGATCAAGGCGAACCCCAAGACGCAAGCCATTCCCGTAGTCGTCCTGACCTCTTCGGCCGAAGAGAGAGACATGGTGGAGAGCTACCGGCTGGGCGTCAACAGCTATATCCAGAAGCCGGTGGACTTCGATCAGTTTCGCGAGACCATCCGGACGCTGGGATTCTACTGGCTGGTGGTGAACCGGCCGCCGCCCGAGAAGACGTTCGTGGTCCCCCAACCGTAAAGGACCAGGCCATGACCCAACCGCTCCGCGTGTTGTACCTGGAGGACAGCGGGTTCGATGTGAAGCTCACCTGCCGGCAACTCGAACATGCGGGCTTCGCGCTGAGGGCCGACGTTGTGGTGTCCCGGGAGGAGTTTACGGATGCGCTGCGCTCCAAGCAGTACGACATTGTCCTTTCCGACTACCACCTTCCCGGCTGGTCGGGACTCCTCGCGCTGGAGACCGTTCGGAGCGCCGGATCGGACCTTCCGTTCATCCTGGTGACGGGCACCCTGGGAGAAGAGACCGCCGTCGAGTGTATCAAGAAGGGCGCGACCGACTATGTACTCAAAGATCGCCTGGCGCGCTTGCCGGTGGCGGTGCAGCACGCGCTCGAAGGAAAGGCCTCGCGAAAGATGGAGGACCTTTATAACCACGCGCCTTGCGGATACCACTCGCTCGATCACGCGGGAGGCTACGTGCGCATCAACGACACGGAGCTTTCGTGGCTAGGCTACGGCCGGGAAGAAGTGCTGGGGAAGGCGTTCATCGACTTTCTCACTCCCGGCAGCGGCAAGTTGTTCGAGGCGGCGCATAGCAGTCTGAAGCAGCTGGGCTCGACACCAGACCTCGAACTCGAGATGGTCCGCAAGAACGGGACGGTCCTGCCGGCTCTCGTCAGCATCACCGCCGTGCCCGATGCCGGCGGCCATTTCAGTTCCTGCCGTTGCTCGGTGTTCGACATCACCAGGCGCAAGCAAGCCGAAGCGGTGCTGAACCACTTCTTCACTCTCTCGCTCGACCTGCTCTGCATCGCCGGGTTTGACGGCCACTTCAAGCATCTCAATCCGGCGTGGGAAGCAACCTTGGGGTTTTCGCGCGAAGAGCTGATGGCCCTGCCCTTCATCGAGTTCGTCCATCCCGATGACCGCGAAGCGACCCTCGCGGAGGCGGACAGGATCATGGCCGGAGGCGTGTGCGTCTCGTTCGAGAATCGTTACCTCGCGAAGGACGGCACATACCGGTGGATGCATTGGAATTGCACGCCCCTGGTGGAGCGGAAGGAAATGTACGCCGTGGCCCGCGACATCACCTCGCGCAAGCAGGTGGAGGACGCGCTGATGCAGGCCAAGGAGCAAGCCGAGTCGGCCAGCCGTTTGAAGGACCGCTTCCTTTCGATGATGAGTCACGAGCTGCGCACGCCGCTGAACGCCATCCTCGGCTTCTCCGAGCTCCTCCCCGACGAGCGCTACGGCCCTTTGAACGACCGGCAGCGCCGCTACGTCGGCAACATCCATCAAGCCGGAAAGCACCTGCTGCGGATCATCAACGATATTCTCGATCTCTCCAAGATCGAGGCCGGACGCCTCGAAGTGATTCTTGAGCCCGTAGTTGTGGCCGACATCTTTCGCGAGGTCGTTGACTCGCTCGGTCCGCTGGCGAAGAAAACTTCGCAGACGCTCAGCGACGCCGCCGCGGCGGACGCCGTCGTTCGCGCCGATCCGACGCGCTTGAAGCAGGTCCTGTTCAACCTGACGGGCAATGCCATCAAGTTCACGCCGGCGGGCGGACACATCGAGTTGACGGCGCGCACCGGCTCCGGCCACGTTTACATCGCGGTCTGCGACAACGGCCCGGAGATCCCAGCCAAGGAACGGGCGCGAATCTTCGAGGCTTTCTACCGGCTCTCTCAATCGGCCAGCAGCGAAGGCAGCGGCCTCGGACTCGCGATCTCTTCCAAGCTCATCGAGCTGCAGGGAGGACGCCTGGAGCTGACCAGCGAATCCGGACAAGGCAACTGCTTCCACTTTTCCCTGCCGATGGCCAACTGGGTCTCGCGGGCGTCTTCGCCGGCCTTCTTGGAACCGAGGAACGGGCCCACGCGCGTCCTGGTGATCGAGGACGATCGCGTGGCCGCACACCTGATCCAGTCGTTGCTCTCCTCGGCGGGTTATGAAGTCATTTCCTGCGACCGGCCGGAGTCTGCCGTCGCGATGACCCAGGAACTGCAGCCGGACGCCATTACGCTGGACGTCAAGATGCAGCCGGTCGGAGGTTGGGAGATCCTCGCGAAGCTCAAAGGGGGACCGCAGACCCGCCACATTCCTGTGATCATGGTGACCGTATTGGACCAGAACTTGGTCGCCGCCATCCTCGGCGCGGATGAATACCTGGTGAAGCCGGTCGACAAAGCGGCGCTTCTTTCCACCATAGAGCGCTGCCTCGCGGCTCGCGGGATTGGTCCCTCGTTGCGGCCCATCCTGGTGGTGGAGGACGACACCGGAGCGCGAGAGTTCATCTCCGAGTCGCTGACGACGAAAGGATATCGGGTCGCCGCCGTGGCCGACGGCGCGGCGGCGCGCGATTGGGTGGCGGCTTCCCTGCCCGGCCTGGTGATCCTCGACTTGCAGCTTCCCCAGATCAGCGGATTTGAGCTGCTCTCGCAGTGGCGTTCAAACCAGCGCACCGCGGACTTGCCGGTCTTCGTCCTGACCGGCAAAGACCTGACGCCTGACGAGGTCAAGTTCCTGCACTCTCACGCCGAATCGCTCTTCCTCAAGGGCCAGGATTGGCGCGGCGCCCTGCTGCGCCAGCTCGAGCGCATCCTTACCCCGCACGATGCCCGTGAACAGCCCGTTGCATAAACATCTGCAATTTGTTAGTTTCAAAAAGGGAAAGGGTGAATCGTGGCCGATCATAAAGGAAAAGTGGCAGTTGCGAAAGCCAGCCAGGCACAGCCTTCCGCGGAGTATTCTTCCGCCGTTGGCTCGCGCCTCGGCGAATTGATCCAGCAAGTCCTCGAACATGCTCTCGAACAGAACCTGGGGCCGGCGCTCGACGAGCTCGGCAGCGAGTTTGAGCGGCGGATCCAAGCCGTGCAGGCGAAGGCCCTGGCCGAGGCCCAGGACAAGATCGACTCGCTTCTGGTGTCCTTCCGCGAGCGCCTGACGGAAGTGATCGCCGCCGAAGAAGACCGGATCCGCAAGGACGTGACCGGTCCGGCCATCGACAGGTTCGGCGAGGCGGTCGAGCACCGCTCGACCCAAACTCTGGACGAAGCCACGGCGCGCATCAAGAAAGAACTGGAAGACGCCTCCGCGCTGGTCCATCAGAGCTTCATGCGGCACGTTGTTACCGAGCTCGATACGAAGCGAGCCACGTTCGTCGAAGAGACGATGAAACCGCTCGGCGAAGCCGCCGACCAGAATCTGAAGAAGATGCGCAAGGAGCTCTCGCGCATGGTCAAGGAAGTGGGACAACGTTTTGTGAGCGGGACCGATACCGAGGAATGAACTAATCCCCTATGACCATCGACGAAGAACTCGCGCATCTGGAAGACGCGGTTCGCAAACTGAAGATCGACTACGACATGTACTTCGGCGGCGGCGCGAAGCGGCCGCCTTACGACGCCCAGTCGCACGTCGAATCGGTGATCAAGAAATACAACGACAATCCCAAGCTGAGCTTCGCGCAGCGCTTCCGCTTCAACGGCATCGTGCAGAAATTTGCGGTGCATAGCGACATGTGGCGCCAGAAGGTCAAGCGTCGCGAGGAGGGACGCGACGAGCCGCATCAAAGGCGCACGGAAACACCGCCGCCCAAAGCCGAAACGCCGGCCGGATTCCGCGTCCAGTGGAAGGACCCCGACCAGGAGCACGAAAAGGTCGATCAGCTCTTCCAGGCCCTGGTGGCCGCCAAGAAACAGATTGGCGAGGATTCCGGCTCCCTGAATGTCGATGGCTTCAAGCGGTTCGTGAAACAGAAGACCGACCAGCTCAAGAAGGACATGAAGTGCAGCAACGTGGAGTACTCCGTGGAAGTGGAGAACGGCCAAGTCCGCTTGAAAGCTAAAGGAACCTAAATCCTCTGAAACTTGCCCTCCTGAGTGTCACCGATAAAACCGGCTTGGCGGATTTCG
Organism: uncultured Acidobacteriota bacterium; assembly: GCA_964601345.1. Taxonomy (GTDB): domain Bacteria; phylum Acidobacteriota; class Terriglobia; order JAJPHL01; family JAJPHL01; genus CAZRND01. The sequence continues at coordinate 20,911 of CAZRND010000020.1, forward strand.
CCCGCGGCCTTTCGGAACTTGGCTATGAATTGGTCTCCACCGGCGGCACCGCGCGCCTGCTCACCGAGAACGGACTCAAGGTCACGGAAGTCTCGGCTCTGACCGGCTTTCCGGAGATGCTCGACGGCCGCGTAAAAACGCTCCACCCCAAGATTCACGGTGGATTGCTCGGGGTTCGCTCGAATCCGGCGCACGTCGAGGCCATGGACAAGCACGGCATTCGTCCCATTTCGCTCGTGGCCGTCAACCTATATCCCTTCGAACAGGCCGCGGCGCGGCCGGGCGTGGGTCTTCACGAGCTCATCGAGAATATCGACATCGGCGGGCCGTCGATGATTCGCTCGGCGGCCAAGAATCACGCCCACGTCGCCGTGCTCGTTTCGCCCTCGGATTATCCAGCCGTGCTCGAAGAGCTCCGCAAGGGCGGCGGCGAGGTCTCGCCGGAGACGCGCTGGAAACTGGCGAAAAAAGCATTCGCCGCGACCGCCGCCTACGATCAGGCCATCGCCGCGACGCTGGCGCGCGTCGAGGACGGCAAGCTGCCGACGGCGACGCTCTTCCCGCCACGGCTCTCCCTGAACTTGGAAAAGCTGAGCGACC
>CAZRND010000020.1:21520-26278 GCA_964601345.1 uncultured Acidobacteriota bacterium
GATGTTGCGCGCGGCGTAGAGCGGGAAGCGGCGAATGTGGCGGCTGTTCCGCCGCCGGCCATCCCCGAACTCGGAAAAGCGGGGCGACCGGCGCTATGGCGGGAATCCGGACAAGCAAGCCCGGCTCTACGGTCCGGTGGACCGGCCCGCCGCGGGACTCGCCGCCGCGCGCCAGCATCAAGGGAAGGAACTCTCTTACAACAATCTCGTCGATCTCGACGCCGCCTGGGAGCTGGTTCAGGAATTCGAGGAGACGGCGACCGTCATCATCAAACACACCAATCCTTGCGGAGCGGCGACCGCCCGACGCCAGGTCGACAGCTACACCCGCGCCCTGGCTACCGATCCTGTCTCGGCCTTCGGAGGCGTGATCGCGCTCAACCGGCCGCTCGAAGCGGATACGGCGGCGGAAATCGGCAAGCTCTTTGTCGAGGCCATCGTCGCGCCGGGCATCACGCCCGGCGCGCGCGAAGCATTGGCCGGAAAGAAAAATCTCCGGCTGATGGAAATCTCGAACCCGTCGAACGACGCTTTGCTTTGGAAGCAGGTGGGAGGCGGCATCCTGTTGCAAACCACGGACCGCCACCGGCTCGCGGAGAGCGATCTGCGCGTGGTCTCGCGCCGCGCCCCGACGGCCGAAGAGAAGCGCGCGCTGCTCTTTGCCTGGAAAGTCGCGAAGCATGTCAAATCGAACGCCATCGTCTACGCCGGGACCGGGGATCGCGAGGGACAACTGGTAGGCGTGGGCGCGGGACAGATGAGCCGCGTGGACTCGGTGAAGATCGGGGCGGCGCGGGCTGTTCTCCCGCTGGCGGGCAGCGTGCTCGCATCCGACGCCTTCTTCCCGTTTCCCGACGGCATCGAGGAAGCCGCCAAGGCCGGCATCACGGCGGTGATCCAGCCCGGCGGGTCGGTCAAAGATAACGAGGTCATCGCCGCGGCCGACCGCCTGAATCTGGCGATGATTTTTACCGGCGTCCGGCATTTTCGGCACTAGAAGTGAAAGTGATATACTGTCCTCAACCCTATATGAAGCCCAATTTTTCTCTCCGGGCTGCCTTCCTTGTATATCTGGGAGCCCTTTCTTCCTTCGCCTGGGCATTTTCCCCGGCGCAGCAAAAACCGCAGGCCACGCCCAACCGGGCGCAGGCCTACTATCACTACTCGTTGGCGCACCAGTATGAAGAGATGGGCGGGGCCACCAGCCGGCCGGAATTCTTCACCAAAGCCATCGAAGAATTCAAACTGGCGATGCAGTTCGATCCCAACTCGGCCTACCTGAGCGCCGAGCTGGCCGAGCTCTATGCCCACACCGGCCGGATCCGGGAAGCCGTCGAGGAGGGCGAGGAAGTTCTCAAGCGCGACCCCGACAACATCGATGCCCGCCGCCTGCTGGGACGCATCTACGTACGCAACCTGGGCGATGGAAGCGGAAACCGGCAGTCGCAGACGGAGCTTCTGCGTCGGGCTACCGAGCAGTATGAAAAGATCACGCAGCTCGACCCCACCGACGTCGAATCGTTCCTGGTTCTTGGACGACTCTACAGAGTCAGCAACGATTTCACGAAGGCCGAAGCGGCCCTGAAGAAGGCGCTCGCCCTCGAGCCCGATTCCGAGGACACGCTCATCACGCTGGCGGATATGTACCGCGATCTCGGCGACGCCCGCGGCGCGGTGGACCTTCTCGAAAGAGTCACCAAGAAGAACGCCCAGCCCCGGTTGCTGGCGCTCCTGGGACAATCCTACGAGCAGGCACGCGACTATCCCAAGGCCGTGGAAGCATTCCGCAAAGCCCTGGAGATGGACAAGGGCAATCTCGACTTCACGCGCTCGCTGGGACAGAACCTGCTGAACAACGAGCAGTATGACGAAGCCCTGAAGCAGTTCCAGAGGATCGTGGAAGCCGAGCCGCAGGACGGCGCGGCGTTCCTGCGCCTGGGACAGATCTACCGCCAGAAGCGCCAATACGATCTGGCCCTCGAGAACTTCAAAAAGGCCCAGGCTCTTTCGCCCGACAGCATGGAAGTTCCCTACAATCTGGCCCTCCTCTATGAAACACAGGGACGCACGGACGACGCCGTGGCCGTGCTCAAGAAGCTTCTCGACGAAACAGCCAAGCCCGCCGGCGCCGAATACACGATCCGCGAGAAGACCAACCGCGCGATTTTTGTGGAACGCCTCGGATTCCTCTATCGCAACGAGGAGAAGTACACGGAAGCCGCCGGCTACTTCCGGCAGTTGATCGATCTCGATCCGGAAAACCCCGGCCGCGGCTATGCCCACGTGATCGAGACCTTGCGTCAGGCGCACGACTACAAGAAGGCCCGGGATGAGGCCGACAACGCCGTCAAGCGCTTCCCGCAGGACCAAACGTTGAAGTTGACGCGCGCTTCCCTGCTCGCCGACAGCGGCCGCCTCGACGAAGGCATCGCCGCCTTGAAGGACCTGTTGACGGCGGCGCAGGCCGACAAGAAATCCGACAAAGGCGTCGACAGCCAGCGCGAAATCTGGATCACGATCGCCCAGGTCTACGAGAAGGCTCGCAAGTTCCCGGAGGCCGTTGCGGCCATCGCCGAGGCCGACCGCCTCACCAGCGGCAAGGACCAAAAGGGATTCATTTATTTCCTCTGGGGATCGATCCTCGAACGCGCCAAGAAGGCGGACGAAGCCGAACAGCAATTCCGGCGCGCCCTGGCGATCGATCCGGAGAGCGCCATGACCCTCAACTATCTCGGCTACATGCTGGCCGACCGCGGCACGCGCCTTGACGAAGCGGTGAAGCTCATCACTCACGCTTTGGAGATCGAGCCGCAGAACGGCGCTTACATGGACAGCCTGGGCTGGGCTTACTTCAAGCAGAACCGGATGGATCTGGCCGAGGAGTACTTGCTCAAGGCGACGCGCCGCGTTGCCCACGACGCGACGATTCGAGATCACTTGGCGGATGTCTACTTCAAGACCAACCGCACGCGCGAGGCTCTGCGCGAATGGACGACCGCGCTCCACGAGTACGAGCGGATGCTCCCCGGCGAGACCGATCCGGACGAATTAGCCAAGGTGCAGAAGAAGTTTGAAGACGCCAAGGTCCGCCTGGCGAAAGAAACGAAGAACCAGCAAAACTAGCTTTACTTCACGGCCACGGTGATTCCGGCCTGGCTGCTCGCGCTTCCCACGGTAAGAACAAGCGGAATCGCGCCGCCCACCGGCGCGGTCGAGGGAACCACTACGTTCACCTGCATCAATCCCGCAACCTGCGTCGGCACGGCGCCCTTATAGACTACGGTGGCGGCTTGGCCGCCGATCGTAACCCTGACAGCCAGTTTCGGCGACGGGAATGGCGCCGTGAGGGCGAGCTTCCCATCGCTACCCGCCGGGTCGGTTTGACCCTCGCCCGTCGCGTAGAAGGCGATGGTCGAGCCTCGCGCGGCTGCGTTCGTCACGGAGTTCAGTGTCAGGTCGGCGTTCTGCACTACGGCCGATCCTTGGCCGGAAGCATTCGCCGCGAAGATCCCCGGAATCGAATCGACCACCGGGATCGACACGGGGGCCGATTTCACACCCTGGTATTCCATCTGCAACTGCGTGCGAACCTGTCCGGCGACGGAGTACGGAACAATCGCGCTCAGTTGATTAGCCTTCGCATACACGAGCGGCGCGGCCACGCCGTCGAACAAAGCCCGCGTTCCGCCGAGGATGCTGTCCACAAGGCCCGCCGTATTCAGTTGCGCGCCGACCAGCTGCGCAGGCCCGGGATAGTTGAAGATCGCGACAATCTCCCCCGGCGCCACGGCTCCCGCTCCCGCGACGTAGCTCGCGGCATTCACGACGGTTACCGGACCGCGCACCTGCCCGGAGTCGGGATTCAGCATCAGCGAAGACGTGTCCACGGCCTCGAAGTCCGAGCCATGCACCTGGACGCGCAGGATATGCAGGTCGTCATTGTTCCAGCCCTCGTCGGGAACGCCCGAGATGAACCAGTTCGATCCGTTGTCGGCGAGGATCATGCCGTACTTCTTGAGAGCCTTCAGGATCACCTGGTTTTGCGCCGAGAATCCCGAGATGTCGAAGCTCGCCTTCAGGCGGAAACGCTGGCCCATCGGCGGATACTTGGCATCCGTAAGACTCGACGCATAGTGGCGCGCCGGCCATATGTATTTTTTCTGCGACTGCTGCACGGTGAACCGGATGGCGTGATTGATCGCGCCTGCCGCGACTTCGTCGTAGCGCATGAGTCCCGGCAGGACGGGCAGGCCCGCGGCGTCGGCCGAAGTCCAGCCGTCCGGACGCAGCGCGTTGGACTTGAGGTCGTAGATCGCGCCCGAGCCGCCTTTCCAGCTTCCGTTCGACTGCGGATAGGCGCTGTAGACCTCGTACAGCTTGCAATTGTCGCGATCGACCACCAGCACGTGACGATCGCCGTCGCTGGCCGCGGTGCCTTCGATCGACGCGTTAGGCGGGATGGGATAGGGGCCGGGATCGCTCTCTTGGTCGTACAGGAATACCATCGGAACCTTGGGCTGCGTCCCCGGCACCGTGTCGTAGGGGATACCGATCGGCGCGCCTTGGTAGAGGCCGGAGCCGAAATCGGTGACCAACGTGCCGGTCGGACCGATCGTACCGATATAGACGGCCGATTGCGGATCGAGCGGCAGGGTGTCGACCGGGGGATTCCAAATATTATCGGCCGGCAACACTTGGCCAGGAAATGGAACCGTTGCCGCCTGCCGCCGGGCGGTCCGGGCACCGAGCGCCCAATGA
>CAZRND010000021.1:0-26125 GCA_964601345.1 uncultured Acidobacteriota bacterium
TCGCGATCCTGGCGCGCTATGCCGCGCGCTTCTCGGTACGGGCGCTCGAAGTGAATGTCGATGCCAGCCTGCTCTGGGCCGGCGCGCTGCTCGCCGTGGTGGCCTCGGTCGCGTTGGCCTTCGTCCCGCGGCTGCCGTCGCCCGACGCGTCGCGCGGCCTGGGACTTTCGAGCGGCAGCGGACGCATCACCGGCAGCGCCAACCGCCGCTTGCGCGTCTTCGCCGTGACACAGATCGCGGCGTCATTCGTGCTGCTCGCCGGCACGGGCATGCTCCTGAAGACTCTGCTGGCCATGCAGTCGGTGCGCACCGGCTTCGACACGCACAACGTGCTCGCTGTGAACGTTCCGGTCAGCTCGTTCGGACGCACGCCGGAGCAGGTGCTCGATTTCTACAAGGAAATGATCCGCCGCGTCAACGCGCTTCCCGGAGTCGATCAGGTGGCCGTCGGCTCCACCGTTCCCTGGCGCGACGCGGGAAGGTTCGGTCCGGGCTTCCAGTTCACCACGGATGGATACGTAAAAGGCTCGGGCGAAGAGGATCCGCGCGGACGATTCCGCACCGTCACGCCCGGCTATTTCGCGGCGCTGGGGATTCCGATTATTGCCGGACGCGATTTCAACGATCAGGACCGTAAAGGCGCCGAGCTCGTGGTGATCGTGAGCCAGAGCCTGGCCCAGCGGATGTTCGCAAGTCGCGACGCGCTCGACCACCGCATCTCGTGGACCGATCCGGTGATGAAATTCATCAGCGTAAGCGGCGGGCCGCGGCGCATCATCGGAGTCGCCGCCGATGTGGACGACGAGAACATCGTGCCCGGCCCGGCGATGAGCGTCTACCATCCGCTCGAACAGGCCATCGGCGGCGGCCGCCTTTTCGTGCACGCGCGCGCCAATCCTTACTCGCTGGTGACGCCGGTGACGCGGATCATCCGCGACATGTCCGTTGACCAGGTGGTGGAGCGCGCCGCAACACTCGAAGACGTCCGCGCCGAAGTGCTGACGCCGGACCGTCTGAACACGCTCGTCTTCGGTGTGTTTGCGTCAGTTGCGCTGGCCATCGCCGTGGTCGGTGTCGCGGGCGTGCTGGCATTCTCAGTCAGCGGACGCACGCGGGAATTCGGGATTCGCCTGGCCATCGGCGCGCAGCCGCAGAGCATTCTGGCCGGCGTGCTCTCCGAAGGCATGTGGATCGCTGTGATCGGGATCGTCGCCGGCGCGGCCGGAGGCTACGCCCTGGCGCGCGTCGCCGGCAGTTTCTTCGGTGGATTGCAGATGCCGGGCGTCGCCCCGATCATCGGTGCGGCGATCGTTCTGGTCTCGGCCGCGATCGGCGCTTCGGCCGCACCCGCGCTCCGCGCCGCCCGGATCGACGTGATGCAAGCTCTGCGCATGGAGTAGATTAGTCCTGCGGCGCGGGACCGGTGTATCGGGCCCGCGGGCGAATGAGCCTTTCGTTCGCGTATTCCTCGATGGCGTGACCGATCCAACCGACTGTCCGTCCCAGCGCAAAGAGAACCAGCGGCGCGAACGCCGGCAGGCGGTGCGCGCGCGCGATGGCCACCAGGGCGAAGTCGATGGTCGGATGCTCGTGCAGCAGGTCCCACGCGGCCTTGCGCAGGCTGCGCGATAGCGGCAACTCCGCGCCACGCAGCAAAAACGCCGCGCGAGGATCGCCGCCCGGATACAGGCGATGGCCGAATCCCGGGATGGCCTCTCCCCGTCGCAAACGCCCGGCCAGCGCGGCGTGCGCGCGCCGCGGCTCTTCGACTTCGTCGAAGAGCGACCGGACGCGTTCGGTCAAGCCGCCGTGGCGACGGCCGCGCAGCGTCGCCAGCGCGGCTGAAACGACGTCGTAGGGCGATGCTGCGGCCGAGGCCGCGCATCGCGCCGTGAATGCCGAGACGTTCAATTCGTGATCGGCGCAGAGGACCAGCGCGGACCGGATCGCCTCCCCCGCCGCCGCACTCGCTCCCCAGCCGGATCGCAGCAATTCATGAACCGGCGCTGTCGACGCGCGACTCGCGGCCACCGTCGCGAGCAAGCGTAAGATGCGCGCGCCCGTCTTGCGCACGGCCGGCGGCCGCAGGTCGTAAGCGCTGGCGTCGGCCAATCCCGCGACCGGCAGCGCGGTCTGCATTTGCGTCAAAGGATCCTTACCGAGCGGCCGCGGACGCGAGAGCGGCTGCGCAAACAGGCGCTCGTCAGGCCCAGCCATCCAGATCAGTTCCGCGACATCTTCGAGCGTCGCGGTCGCCGCGAGCTTCACGGCATCCTGTCCGCGATAGTAGAGCCGTCCGTTCTGAATCAAGGTAATGCTGGAGTCGAGCACCGGACTGCCCCAACTGAGTCCTTTGGCCAGCGCGCGGGCCGGGTTGCGGCGCGCTTCCTTTCGCTCGCGGAGCCGGTCGATGTCCTCGCGGCAGTAGCGACGCTCGCGGGGATCGCCGGGCACGCGCTCGGACCGCAACTGGCCGCGGCTGGTGTACGCGTAGAGCGTATTGCGCGACACGTCCAGGGCCAGGGCCGCCTGGCGGGCCGTCAGGTAGTAGGGGTCGAGGTTCATATATTGATTTTACAATCAATATTGACAATATATGGAGAAAATCTTCAACTGAAAGGATGACGAACCCAACTGGACTCGAAGGAATCGTAGCCGCCGCGACTCGCCTTAGCCACGTCGATGGGCAAGCGGGCCGCCTGATCCTCGCCGGATACGCCGTCGAGGACCTCGCGCCTCAAGCCTCGTTCGAGGAAGTCGCGTACCTGTTTCTGCACGGCGGGCGGCCGCAGCCTGCCGAGCTCGCCGCGTTTGCGACCGGCCTAGCCCGGCGGCGCGCTCTCCCTCGCGCGGCATTCACCGTGCTTCAGGAAGCCGCCGCGGCCAAGGCTCTGGCGATGGACGCGCTGCGCATGGCCGCCGCGGTCCTCAGCCTCGGCCGCGCCGAAGATCCGATGGATGACGCGCTCACCGCCATCGCCGCCTTTCCAACGATTGTCGGCGCCTATCACCGAATCTTGGGCGGCCGGGAGCCGGCGCCGATCTGTGCGGGTCTCTCGCACGGCGCGCACTATCTCCAGCAGTGGTCCGGCGAGCAGCCTTCGCCGGAACAGGTCCGCGCGCTCGAGACGTATCTCATCACCGTATGCGACCACGGCCTGAATGCCTCGACGTTCACGGCGCGCGTCATTGTCTCGACGCGCTCCGACGTGATTTCGGCGATCACCGGCGCGCTGGGCGCTCTCAAAGGTCCGCTCCACGGCGGCGCGCCCGGCCCGGCGCTTGATATGGTCTTCGAGATCGGCACGCCGGAACGCGCCGAGGGCTTTCTGCGCTCCAAGCTCGCGCGCGGCGAACGCCTCATGGGATTTGGACACCGCGTCTACAAGGTGCGCGATCCGCGCGCCGACGTGCTAGGCCAAGCCGCAGAACGCTTCTTTGGAAAGGATGGAGACCGCCGCCTCTACGATCTCGCCCGCAGCGTCGAGACCACGGCGCTGCGCCTGCTGCGCGAGCATAAGCCGGACCGTCCGCTCGACACCAATGTCGAGTTCTACACCGCGCTTCTATTGCACGGTCTTGGATTCGGCAGCGAATGGTTCACGCCGACGTTCGCCGTAGGACGCGTGCTCGGCTGGGCCGCGCACTGCCTCGAACAGCTTCGCGAGGGACGCCTGATCCGGCCGCAATCCGTCTATGTCGGACCCACCAATCTCCGGTATCATCCGACCGATGATCGAGACACTCGCGAAGCGGTGGTCGCTCACGCTGGGAGATCCGATCGTCTCTGAGTCCTCGTGGGTCGCGCCCGCGACGCGTGCTGACGGCACTGCCGCGTTCCTGAAGATCGGCAAACCACACATGGAGGCCGAGCACGAGATCGCCGGCCTGCGCTTCTGGAACGGCGATCCGACGGTGCGGCTCCTCGAAGCCGACGAGGACCTGAACGCCATGCTGCTCGAGCGCGGCGAGCCGGGCACCCCGTTGTCACTGCTTCCCGAAGGGGAGCAGGACATTGTGCTCGCTCGGTTGCTCAAACGGCTCTGGCGCAGGCCTGTGGAGCCGCATCCTTTCCGGCCGCTCTCCGCACTCATGGATTCTTGGAAAATCGAAGCACGGAATCTCGATGTCCTTGACCAACTCGAGCGCACCGCGCCGAGCGGCGTCCTGCTGGCGACGGACCTGCACGCGGGAAATGTCCTGCGCGCGCAGCGGGAACCGTGGCTGGCGATCGACCCGAAGCCGTTCATCGGCGATCCGGCATTCGACGCCGTACAGCACCTGTTAAACTGCCGGCGCATGCGGTCCGATCCGACAGGGACAATCGATCGCTTCTCGAAGCTGTTGGATCTCGATCCAGAACGCGTCAGTGCTTGGTACCGGGTCCGCACCGCTATCGGAGCGCCCTTGTGATCGCTTGAGAGGTGCGGTATACAGGGTCCATGTTCCCACGCACAATCTTACTCACCCTCCTCGCCGCCGTAAGCCTTCTGAGTCAGGACAAGGCTCGCATGGATCAAATCGTGCAGTCCTTTGTCACCGGTGACAAGTTCATGGGCACGGTTCTCGTTGCGCGCGGCAGCGAGGTGCTCTTCAGCAAGGGCTACGGCTTCGCCAATCTCGAGTGGAACGTGCCCAACACGCCGGATACGAAATTCCGCCTCGGCTCGGTGACCAAGCAATTCACGGCCGCTTCGATCCTGCTGCTCGAAGAACGCGGCAAGCTGAGCGTCAGCGATCCGGTGAAGAAGCACATGCCCGACGCGCCCGCCGCGTGGGACAAGGTCACGCTCTATCACGTTCTGACGCACACTTCGGGTATTCCCAGCTTCACGGGCTTTCCTGACTACGTGAAGCTGGAACCATTTGCCACGACGGCCGCAGAACTCGTGGCCCGCTTTCGCGACCGGCCCCTGGAGTTTCAGCCGGGCGAAAAATTCAACTACAGCAATTCCGGCTACGTGCTGCTCGGTTACCTGATTGAGAGGATCTCCGGTATGCCCTACGAGAGATTCGTGCGCGAAAACATCTTCACGCCGCTTGGCATGAAGGATTCCGGATACGACTCCAACTCCGCCGTGATCGCGCGCCGGGCAGCCGGATACGTTCCGGGTAAAGCGGGCGCCGAGAACGCCGGCTATATCAACATGACTGTGCCGCACGGCGCGGGCGCTCTGTATTCCACCACCGAGGACCTGCTCAAGTGGGAGCAGGGACTATTCGGCGGCAAATTGCTCAAGCCGGCGTCGCTCGACAAAATGACCACGCCCTTCAAGCAGAACTACGCCTTCGGGCTCGGCGTCGATACCACGGCCGGGCGGAAAAAGATCTCGCATGGAGGCGGGATCGAAGGTTTCAACACCGAGCTCGAGTATTTCCCCGACGACAAACTTACGGTGGTCGTCCTGGCAAATTTGAACGGTTCCGCGCCGAATGAAATTGCCGCAAAGCTGGCGGGATTGGCCCATGGCGAGCAGGTCAAACTGGCGAGCGAGCGAAAAGAAATCTCTCTCGACGCCCGCGTGCTCAGCCGCTACGTCGGCGCCTACGGAATGGCGCCGGGATCGGCCATGCTCATCACGCTGGACGGCAACCAACTCTCCTCCAAGCTGGGGGCGCAATTCTCTCTTCCGATCTTTCCCGAGTCCGAAACCATGTTCTTCCTAAAGGCGGTGGACGCGCAGATCGAGTTTCCCAAGACCGGCCCGGACGAGAAAGCGAGCCAGTTGATCCTGCATCAAGGCGGCCGCGACATCACGGGGAAGCGCTTGGACGATGCCAAAACAAAGCGAGTCATGGAAGCCGCCGCGGCCCTGGCAAAAAGGGTGAAGGACCAGACGGCGGCGCCGGGCAGCGAAGCCGCGCTCCGCAAAATCATTGAGGGAGTCCGCTCCGGCAACCCCGATTACGACATGATGGCTCCCGCCCTGGCGATGGCAGCGCGCCAGCAACTGAACCAAGACCAGGGGACGCTTTCGCCGCTCGGCGCGATTCAGTCTGTGACTTTCAAAGGCGTTGGACCGGCGGGTCCAGACATCTATCTCGTCAAATTCGAAAAGGGTTCTCTCGAATACCGCATCCGGTTTTCTACAGACGGCAAAGTCGAGCTCTTGAATTTCCGCACCGCGCAGTGAGGTTTGGGCGCGTTAGCGCGGAGGCAGGTCCATCCCCACGGTCTGGACACGGTCGGCGGTCCAAGTGAGCAGCAGCTTGTCGCCTGCGAGGGCCATTTTTGGGAATCCCGTATTCCGTCCCGCATCCACGGCGCTCACGGTTTGAACGGCTCCCGGCTTGCCGTCGGGGTCGACGCGGCGGACTTTGAGGGCTTTCCGTTCCATCCAACTGGCGACGGCGCCGCCATCGGGCAAAAGCACGACGGCGACGCGTCCGATCGCCGCGCCGTCATCGACGCGCACCGGCGCGTCGAAGGTGGCGCCGGCATCCTTGGACATCGCGACGAAGACTCGCGGAAATGCGTCCGCTTCGGTATACCACGCCGTCGCGAGACGCTTTCCTGACGCCGCGAGCGCCGGGCCGTTGATAGGACATCCATTGATGCGCCAGCCGTCGTGATGCAGATTGCGCGGCGCGCTCCACTTGCCGTTGCGGAACAGGACGACGGAAATGTCGCGCGTCTCGCTTGATTCGTGATCGCGATATGCGACGACCGGTCCGTCGTCGGTGAGCGCGGCCGAAGGCCGGCAGCAGGAGCAGGCATCGGGATCGATGACTTTGTCGGAGACCAGAGCGCCGCTCCGCGAGAACTCCGCAAAATGGAGCGCGTTTCCATCTTTGCCCGGCGCGGAGCCCGGCGCAAGATACGCGGCGCCGAGTCCGTTCGCCAGCGGAACCAGTGACACGAAACCCGATTCTCCGCCCTCCTTTACCTTCGGCGCGAAGATCACCTTCCAGTCGGCTGCGCGTCCCGCGGATTGCGCCACTTTGAAGGTGTAGCTGTCCGCGCCCGTCCGCTCCAGCCAATGCGCGGCAAATGCGCCGCCCGGCAACGGCAGGAAACTCGGAGAATCCGCCCAATTAACCAACCAGCGCTCACCAGAAGCTACTTGGCCCACCAGATTCCACGCGCCTTTATCCCAGACGGCAACTTCGAGTCGGCGCGCCGATCCCACGGACTCGGTCCAGCTTAAATAGACGCGTCCATCGGCGCCCGCGACGAGAAATGCCTGTCCGCTTCCCGGCGGCGCCGGATTCGGAATATCGCGCGCTTGCGCCTTGGCGATCGCAGCCGCCAGCAGAATGAGCCCGCAAGTTCGAAGAAAGGTCATGAGCGTTGCACGTGCTATAATAACAGTTTGCGCTTAAACGCATTTATCGCACTATCGGAGCGACAGCGAACTTATGCCCAAGCGAACGTTTCAACCCAACCGGCGACACCGGTCCAAGACACACGGCTTTCGAGCCAGGATGAAGACCAAGGGCGGCCGCGCCGTGTTGTCGGCCCGCCGCCGCAAGGGGCGCCACGAGCTCACCGTGAAGCCGGGCTACCGGGAGTAAGCCTGACGAGCGGCCCAGGGGGCTGGCCCAAGCAGGCTCGACTGCTGCGGCGTGCGGACTTCCAGCGCGTCTACAATTCCGGCCGGCGCTCCAGCGCTCCATTCTTTACGGCCTTCGCGGCTGCGGCTCCCGACCAGCGGTCGCGCGTGGGATTTACAACGGCGCGCGCTCTCGGAAAAGCCGTGCTGCGGAATCGCGCCCGGCGCAGAGTACGCGAAGCGGTGCGCATGAATTTTGCGGCATTGCCGGGCGGCTGGGACGTGGTCTTGAACCTGAAGCGTGCTGCTTGCGAGGCGGCCTTCCCCGAAATCGTCGCCGCCGTGCGCCGTTATTTCGAGACGTTGAAGAAACAAGCTTGAAGGGACGAGGATGAAACAGACGGCTCTCTGGGCGCTCCGTGGTTACAAGAGATTTGTCTCGCCGCTGCTTCCGCCCGCCTGTCGTTTTGTTCCCAGTTGCTCCGATTATGCCGCCGAAGCGGTCGAGAAATACGGAGCGGCCCGGGGGTTATGGAGAGCGGCGCTGCGCCTCGCGCGCTGCCATCCTCTCTGCCGCGGAGGCTTTGATCCGGTCTGATGCCTGAAAAAGAAATCTCCATGGAGATGCGGATTCTGCTGGCCTTCGCGCTCTCCGCGCTGGTGCTGGTGGTCTTCGCGCCGCGTCCCTCGCCTAAGGCGCCGGGAACCACAGCAGGCGTGAAGCAGACTGCGACTCCGCAGGCTTTGGCTCCAAGCACCGCCTCCCAGAAAACCGCAGCGCCCACGTCCTCCGCTCCCGCACCCGCCGTCGCGCCCATGCAATCGGAAGTCGAGGGCGATCTGGTCCTCGAGAGCGATCTTTACGAAGTGCGATTCACAAATCGCGGCGGCGCGGTGAAGAGCTGGATTCTCAAGGCCTACAAAGATATTCACGGCAAGCCGCTCGATCTCGTGAACACTGCCAGCTTCGGAGCGCCGCTCACCGTGTGGACCGACGATCCCGCGCTCCGGCAGCAGATCAATTCGGCGCTCTTTGTGTCGAAGCTTTCGTCGCCGCGCGCGCCCGCCACCATCTCGTTCGAATACAGCGACGGGACGATTTACGCGCGCAAGAAACTGACCTTCGAGCACGGCAGCTACGTGGTCGGTATGGAGAGCGAAGTTCGCAAGGGTGGCGCGCCGGTGGCCCACGAGCTCGTTTGGCTCGGCGGATTCGGCGACCATACCATCGCGCAAGCGCATCTCAGCAACCAGATCACGCTCTCCGCCAACGGCAAGCACGAGCACCAGCCGAACAAGGACATCAAAGGCGAGAGCCGCCCCGGCGGGCCGTTCTCGTTCGCGGGCATCGAGGACCTTTTCTTCACGGCCATTTTCATGCCCGGTGACGATGCGGCGTTGCCGGTGGTTCCCGCGGCGCATATTTTCCGCAACGAGTTCCAGCCGCCGGCGACGGCGCAGACACCGCAACCCGCCGCGATCCCAGAGATCGGCATCGGAGCGGGCGGCGCGGGCTTCAATCGTTTCCGGACCTACGTCGGCCCGAAGGACCTCGACATTCTGAAGAGCGTCTATCCCGATCCGCGCGGCGCCGATCGCGCCCGGCGAGGCGAGCAGGTTACGACGCTCGCGGAGCTGATCGACTTCGGCTGGTTCAGCATGATCGCGGTGCCGCTGTTCTTCGGCCTGAAGTGGATTTTTGTACATATCGTGCCCAACTACGGTTGGGCCATCGTCATTCTGACCGCGGTGATCAACTTCGCCATGCTGCCGCTGAAGATCAGCAGCATGAAGTCGGCGATGAAGATGCAAAAGGTCCAGCCGCAGATCCTGGCCATCCAGAACAAGTACAAGAAGTACAAATTCAACGATCCCAAGCGCCAGGATCAAAACCAGGAGGTCATGGACCTCTACAAGAAGCACGGCATCAATCCGCTCGGCGGATGTTTGCCGCTGCTCTTGCAGATGCCGTTCCTGATCGGTTTCTACAAAGTGCTGGCTCTGGCCATCGAGATGCGGCACGCTCCGTGGATTCTCTGGATCCAGGACCTCTCGGCCCCGGAGGTCGGCGCGTTCAAGGTTCTGCCGATCCTGATGATCGTGACCATGGTCATCACGCAGCGGATGACGCCGCAGACCGCGGCCGATCCGGTGCAGCAGAAAATGTTCATGTTCATGCCGATCATGTTCGGCGTGATGTTCTACAACGTCTCGAGCGGGCTGGTGCTCTACTGGCTCATCGGGAACGTCGTGCAGATCGCCCAGCAGTGGTACATTAACAAGACCGAATTGCGCCCCGCCCCGGCGGCGGCGAAATAGGAGCAGCATGTCAGAGCAAACTTTCGATCTCGCTCGCGTCACTACGGAACTGGAGGCTCTGCTGAAGCCTCTGCTGTCGCTGAGCGGACTCAAACTGACCTACGAGATGCGCCACACCGGACGGCAATTCGACCGGGAATACGAAAACCCCGACCTGGTGGTGGATTTCACCGGACCCGACGTCAACGTTCTGCTGGAGAACAAAGGCGAGTTGCTGCGGGCGCTCGAGCAGGTCGCGCTCGAATCTCCGCGGTTGCGTTTCCTCTCGCACGAACAGGTGATTTTCGACAGCCAGGAATTCCGCATGATGCGCTTCGCCGAGTTGGGCCTCGCCGCACAAGCGGCCGCCGAGAAAGCCGTTCGCACCGGAGTTCCTTACCGCTTCGCGCCGATGACCGGACGCGAGCGTCGCGTCATCCACATGGCGCTCAAGGGCAACAATCAAGTGATGACCGAAAGTGAAGGCATGGGACTGCGGCGCGGCGTCGTGGTCCATCCCACCAAGGGCGGGCGGCGGCGTTAAGAAAGGCGATTGCATCACGACGACACCATCGTCGCCCTGTCCACTCCTCCCGGCCGGGCCGCTCTGGCGCTGGTCCGTTTCTCCGGCAAAGATAGCCTGCGCATCGCGCGGGCGCTCATCCGCCTAAAGAAGGATCCCGTTTCTAGAAACGCCGTGCTCGGCGAGTTTTGCGATCCCGCGGGGGCGGTCGTCGATCACGTGATGTTCCTCTACTTCCCGGCGCAGAGCTCTTACACCGCCGAGGACGTTGTTGAGGTCACTTGCCACGGTTCGCCCGTCGTCGTGGAATATCTGCTGCAGCGCGCGCTCGATTCGGGCGCGCGTCTGGCCGAGCCCGGCGAATTCACGCTGCGCGCCTTCCTCAATGGACGTCTCGACCTCACCGCCGCCGAAGCGGTGCGAGATCTGATCGAGGCGCAGACCTTGTTTCAAGCGAAGGTCGCCGCGCAACAGGCCGACGGCGCGGTCGCCCGCCGCCTCGCGCCAGTGAAGAAAGAGCTGGTCGACCTGGTTGCGCTGCTCGAAGCGGGCATCGACTTCGCGGAGGACGACGTGACCGTGCTGCCGTCGACCGCGATTCTCGAACGCATCGGGCGTGTTGGCGGTCCGCTCGAAGAATACGTCGCGGGATTTCACTTTGGCCGCGTCGTGCGCGAAGGTGTGACGCTGGCCATCGCCGGGCGTCCGAACGTCGGCAAATCGTCGCTCTTCAACCGGCTGCTCGAACGCGAGCGCGCCATCGTAACCGCCGTTCCGGGAACCACGCGCGACATGGTCAGCGAAGTGCTGAACCTCGAAGGAATCCCGCTCAAGCTGCTCGATACGGCGGGAATCCGCGAGACTTCGGACGAAGCCGAGAGCATCGGCGTGCTCAAAAGTTTTGAAGCCGTGGCCGACGCCGACCTGACGCTGCTCGTCATCGACGCTTCGGCCGGCGTCACGGCCGAAGACCGCGAGTTGATGGAGCGCGCGCCGCAAGCGATGATCGTCGCCAACAAGAGCGATCTCACGGCCGCGAGAATTGCCGAAGCACGCGTCCACTGCTCGGCGCTCACCGGCGACGGCGTTCCCGAGCTGCGCCAGGCGATGCTTGATTCGCTCGCGCCCGGCGCGCGCGAATCGGGCTTCCTGACGAATGTAAGGCACGAGCGTTTGATCCGTGAAGCGATCGCCGCTCTCGATGCCGCGCGCGGCGCGGCCAACCAGAGCATCCCGCACGAGATGATCCTGCTCGATCTCTACAACGCCCTGCGCCCGCTCAACGCCATCACGGGGGAGGTGACCGCGGACGACATCCTGAACCAGATCTTCTCTACTTTTTGTATTGGGAAGTGAACAGGCACTTGCCGCCGCGCTCGAGAACCAGATGCATCTCTCCGAGCAGCGGCTCAAGCCGCGCGCGCGACTCGACCGGGATCACGAGATAGATCCGTTTGGGCTCGCGCCA
Organism: uncultured Acidobacteriota bacterium; assembly: GCA_964601345.1. Classification (GTDB taxonomy): domain Bacteria; phylum Acidobacteriota; class Terriglobia; order JAJPHL01; family JAJPHL01; genus CAZRND01. The sequence goes on from CAZRND010000021.1 coordinate 11,783, forward strand.
CAGGCGGGCCAGATCGGCGTCGCTGATGAAAACGCGCGGCGCATTGGGCGCCGCCGCGCCGTAAATCAAATTGTCCGCCAGACCGTTGAGCAGCAGCGCCGGCCGGCTGGTGTAGAACCCCACGGAAGAAAACGGGTAGTAGTGGCCCTCCATCACGACTTGGCCTTCGGGTCCGCGATTGATCGCGGCGGCGAGGTCTGCGGACGACAGCAGAGGATCAAACACGGCCATGGCGAAGTGCGCCGCTAAGAAGACAAGCGCCATCATCGCGGCCAGAGCGACCGGCGCGAAGGCGCTCCGTCGCAGCAACCATGCGGCTCCTGTGCCGAAGGCGAGCGCTAGTCCTGCTAGCAACAACGGCCCGCGAAGATAGGCGAAGGAGTCGAGCGTCAGATCCTGCATGTGCCCGAGCGAGAGCGTGTAGGCCTCCGGATTGTGCGAAAGCGCTGACGTGATGTCACCCGTGACAACCACGCCGCGCGTCAGGAAAAGGATCGCGCCTGCCGCCGCGGCTCCGAGCAGGCCAATCGTCAGAAGCACGGCGTAGCCTCCCGTGATCCATTTCGGACGGCCCTCGGCAAGCGCCGCGCCCGCGAGCAAGGCGAAGGCCGGATAGCAAGGCATCGAGTAATACTCCTGCGTGGTCGAGAAGCTGAAGAACGCCAGCAGGAAGACGATCCAGATCACGGCCAGCAATCGCAAGCGCGACGCGCGGTCCTCGGCCAGCGGACGCCAATCGAGCAGCGCGGCGGGCCAGAAGACTGTCCACGGAAACATCCACAACAATTGCTGCAACAGAAACTGCATCCGCGGGACGGTGTTGTAGTCGTGCGGGTACCGCAGATTCAGGAAGCGCAGAATGTGCTCGTTGAAGAAGTAGAACCAGAAGAAGCCGCGCCAGACTCCTGGATCGCTGCGCAGCGTAAAGTCGAAGTACGGCGGATTGCGCCATGTAGCCAGCGCTACCCACGGCGTGAAGATCGCGAGCATCAGGCAAATTCCTGCCACCGGGCGCAGAGCCCGCCACGTCTCGCGCACAAAGAAACGGCGCGTGATCAGCAGGTAGATGCTTCCCGTCGCGACCGGGACGAGCGCGGCCAGCAGGCCCTTGAGCAGCATCCCCGCGCCGATCGCCGCCCAGAATCCCCAGGCCCAGCGGCCGTCGTTCTCTTCCACGGCGCGCAGGAAGCAATAAATCGACGCGCACACCGCGAGAGTCAACAACGCGTCGGGAATCAGGATTCGCGTGAAGAGGAACATCCCGATGCACGCCTCTACGCTGAGACCTGCGTAAAGACCCGCGAGCCGGCCGAATCCCCAGCGCGCGAGCGCGGCGGTCATGAACATGAGCGCGATGCATCCGAACGCCTTGGGCAACCGCGCCGCCCAGTCGTGCACGCCGAAGATCGCATAGGATACGGCCATCATCCAATAGTGGAGCGGCGATTTTTCGAGGTACAGAACTCCGTCGATGCGCGCCGAAACCCAATCACCGGAATCGAGCATCGTGCGGGCGATCTGCGCGTCGACCGCGTCGACGTCGTCCATCAGAGAAGGAGGAGAGAAGCTGGTCCCGAGAAAAAGGATCGCGCCGAAGATCAGGAGGATCAGGTTTTGGGCAAGAGGACGATCAATCACACCACGTCCACAAGAGCGGGCTCGACGGGCTCGAAACGGCCATCCTGTTCCACGCGGTACGTGATGCCGCGCCAGTGGATTTTCCGGCTGGTGAAACCGCCGCACCATACCGCGAAGCTCAACACGTCTTGCAGCGGGATCAGCAGCCACCACCACCAGCGGCGCAGGCTGCGGTCGCGCAACACCACCCAGCCGACCGCCCACGAGACCATCCAGCGCAGCAGAACTGTCGCCGCCACCATCGCCTGAAACAACAGGGAGTGCGGCGTCAAAACCATCAATCCGAGCGCGACGGCGAGCGGATGCGTGAATCCTTCACCGATGTATCCGAGCGGACGCGAGCAGCGCGAGCTGCGCGCCCAGCGCAGACGATGCTCAAATGTCGAGCGGAAACTTTCTCCGAGCACCTGGTGATTCAGAACGTAGGGAGAAAGCACCACGCGGAAGCCCGCTTCGGCCGCCCAGTTGCCGAGCACAAAATCGTCGGCCAGGTAATGCGACATGGAAGAGAATCCACCGATCGCTTCGAGGCAATTGCGGCGCAGGGCCATCGTCGGTCCAAGAGCGAACTTCATGCCGTCGAGTCCCCAAGCCACGAGCACGCCGGGCATGAATTGGATGCCCATTGCCATCGCTTCGAGGCGCGACCAAAGGCTGTTCCCGGGCGATCCGCGATAGACGCAGGTGTTGACGCCGACTTCGTGGTTGGCAAAGGGCCGCACGACCGTGCGCAGATAATCGGGTCCGACAAAAACATCGCTGTCGCTGATCACCAGCAAATCGGAACCGGCCTGCTGTCCCATGAGCTCCAGGCTATAGACCTTCAGGTTGGGATAGGGCGAATCGACCGCGAACACCACCTTCACCGGGATCCGCGGATATTTCTTGCGCAGCCGTTCGACGACGGTGAGCGCGAGGTCGTCCGAAAAGTTAACGGCAAAAAGAATCTCGTAACTGGGATAGTCCTGCGTGAAGAAAGTCTCGAGATTCTTTTCGAGATCGCGTTCCAGGCCGCAGAGCGGCTTCAAAAGAGAAGCGAAGGGCGTGAATTCGGCGGGCAGCTCCTTCGACGCGGAGCGGAAGCGCCACGCAGCCCAAAGCGCCAGCAGGCAGTAGCAGACGCCGCCCAGCCAGACGGCGGTCAGCGCCCCGAAAAAGAGTAGACTGATCAAGCGTTTGCTCTTTTATCCTAGCCTAGTCCGGGCAACATGTTAAAGCATTGTTTGCACCCCGGTAACTTTATTGTTTACCCCCCTTGCTTGCGGGACGGTGTCGGTTATAATGAAGGCCGATGGCCGCAGCAAACTTAGAGCTTTCCCGCCTCATTGACGACGCGGTGAAGACCGGGAAAGGACTTTCCCAGGAAGTTCTGGAGAAGGTTGTGCCCGAAATGGCCAAGACTTTTTCGGTGAAGCTCGACGAAGTGGCGATCCTGCATTTGGTCCAGAACGGAAACATTCTGGCTTTCCTTTATCCCTTCAAGTTGCAGAAGGTGGGCAGCATCCCGATGACCAGCGCCACGTCGTTGGCCGTCCGGACGGCTCGTGAAAAGCGTCCCGAAGCGATCAACTCCTTCGCGTCGCAAAAGCATCCGACCATCTTCGAAGCGGTGGACCTGGGCACCGATTCGAAGGAAAAGAACGCCATCCAGAAGATCATGAGCGCGCCGTTGATCGCCGACGGCAAGGTGGTGGGCGTCGTACAAGTTTCTCGCAAGGGCAAGAATTCGCCGACCGCCGGCCCGGATTTTACGATCAAAGATTTGACCGCGTTGATGGCGACGGCCGGCGTCCTGGCCAAAGCCCTCAAAGGTAAGTGATCCGCAGGTTTCTCCTCGCTTTTCTCTTACTCGTTTCTCCGCTCTGGTGCGCCGAACGCGCGACGGTGACGATCGTCGCGACGAGCGATCTTCACGGCCACATTTTTCCTCTCGATTACGCGACGAACAGGCCCGCGAACCTGGGACTCGCGAAGGCTGCCACGATCATCCGCCAGATCCGCAAAGAGAAACCACACGCGTTGCTGATCGATTGCGGCGACACGATCGAAGGATCGCCTCTCGCCTACCTTTACGCTCGCCAATTGCGCGCGCACGATCCGCAGGCCGGTCCGAATCCGATGATGCTGGCGATGAACGACCTCGATTACGACGCCATGGTCGTCGGCAATCATGAGTTCAACTACGGCATGGACGTGATGCTCAAAGCGAAGACCGAAGCACAGTTCGAATGGCTCAGCGCCAACATCACGCCCGCGGCCACCGCCGAAGAGGCGATGGCCGTGCGCAACAAGAACTACACCGGCGCCGCGCAGTCGGTTGAGAAGCGCGTCTTCACTCCCATGATCGTCGAGGAAGTCGACGGTGTGTCAGTGGCGATCATCGGATTGACCACGCCCGCGATTCCGAACTGGGAGCGGCCCGAGCACATCGAGACTTACCGCTTCGAGCCGCCGCTCGCCGCGGCCAAGGAATGGATCACGTACGCGCGCGAGGTCCGCCACGCCGACGTCGTGATCCTGGCCACGCACCTCGGACTGGAGCGCTCGCTCGACAACGCGCAACTCTTTCCCGGCCAACTGCCGGGGGAGAATGCCGTCTATCAACTGGCGCAGGCCGCGCCGGGAATCGACGGCATCGTCTTCGGCCACACGCATCAGGAGCTCGCGGGACGCTCGCTCAACGACGTGATCCTCGTGCAGCCGAAATTCTGGGGACAATCCGTCGCCGAGCTGGAGTTGACCGTGGAACGCGACGGCGACGGCCCTTGGAAAGTCGTGGGCAAGAAGTCGCGCGTGATTCCAGTGACGGATCAGGTCGCGGCCAACCCTGAAATCTTGCGGATCACAGAAAGCTATCAGGCCGCCGCGCAGAAATATCTGGATACGCCGGTGATGCAGAGCAGCAAACCGATCGACGCACGCGAGGCCATGCATGAAGTCCAGATAGCGGAGGCGAAGGCCGACGTGTCAATCGCCGCGCCGTTCGGCGTGAACACGATTCCCGCCGGCGCCGTGACAGTGCGGCAGTTCGCCGCCATCTATCCATACGAAAACCTGCTGGTGGCTGTCGAAGCGTCGGGACAAATGATCAAGGACGCTCTCGAGAACGCGATCGCCGGCGAGACCGCCTCCGGCATCACTTACCGCGCCGACCTGACCAAGCCAGTCGGGCAGCGCATCAGCGATCTTCGCTGGCACGGCGCGCCGCTCGATCCGCAGCAGAAACTGCGCGTCGCCGTGAACAGCTATCGCAAGGCGGCGATTTTCCGCGACGCCAAGGTCCTGTGGCAGTCCACGGAAGACATCCGCCAGTTGATGATCGGCTATTACTCGGCCGGGAAACCGTAATAAACTAAATCCATGCGATTGATTGCCTGCTTGATGCTGGCCGCTTCCTGCCTGGCTCAGGACGCCGATTTCGACACACTCATCGGCCGCCTCGACAATCGCGATCCTAAGATTCGCCGCGAAGCCGCGAAGAGACTCGGCGAGATCGGCGACCGCCGCGCGACCCCCGCGCTCGGCAAGGTCGTGAAGGACCTCGACGAGGAGACGCGCTTCCGCGCCGTGGAAGGCATCAGCAGCCTGCTCGATCGCGAAGGCATTCCCTTCCTCGTGGAGGCGCTCAAAGATCCTTCGCGTCGCGTCAAGCAAACGAGCATCGACGGCATGGTGACGCTCTACATCAGCACGCACGGCCCGGGCGGCATCAAAGGCGTATTCAATAAGACGGTCGAAGTCTTCCGGCGCAGCAGTGACGATCTGGTGGTGCCGCCTGGAACCGAAGTCGACCCGCGCATCATCGATGCGCTCGGCGGCACGGTCGGCGATCCTGATAACGATACGGCCCGCGACGCGGCGCGCGCCCTGGGCATCCTGCGCGGATCGAAAGCCCTGTTTGCCCTCGGTGAAACGCTCTTTCACGCGCCGAACACCGTGAAGGTCGAGATTCTGAAGAGCATCCAGAAAGTTCGCGGCACGCCGGGCTCGGAACAGATCAGCAAAGATGTGGCCCGCCTGCTCCCGAGCACCGACAAAGACGTGCGCGGCCAGGCCGCCTACACGCTGGGGCTGCTCGCGGCGCGCGATCAATCGGCCGCGCTCGGCAAGCTCTTCACCGACGACAAGGACCGCGGCGTCCAGCGCTACGCGTTTGAAGCGCTGTCGCTGATGCCGTCGCCGGAACAGGAGAGTTGGTTCGCCGGATTCCTGGAGGACCGCGACGAGCACTTGCGCGAATGCGCGGCGGACGCGCTCGGCCGTCTGCCCTCGACGGCGAACGTCGAGAAGCTGCGCACGGTTCACGGGCCGGAGAAGAACGCGCGCGCGCGGCTGGCGCAAGCCTTCGCACTCACGGCGCATGGATCAGGCGAATTCCTCGGCGAGCTGATGCAATCGCTCGAATCCACCTTCAACCGCCAGTATGGACAGGCCTATTTGATCGAGCTCGGCCGCGACGGCTCGCGCTTCCCTGCGTATTATCCCTACTTGCGTTCGTCGAGCACCGACATCCGCCATTACCTGTGCGACGTCTTTGGGGCGCTGGCCAACCCCGCCGCGCTCGATCAGGTGAAGCCGCTGATTCAGGATCCGAAGGGCGACGTCGTCACCGCCGCCATCCGCGCGGTGCAGATCATGGAGAAAATGAAATGAAGTTTGCCTCGCTGCTGCTGGCGGCCGTGCTCGCGCACGCCGCCGAGCCTCACTTTGCCAATGTGCGCCAGTTGACCTTCGGAGGCTCGAACGCCGAGGCCTATTGGTCTCCCGACGGGAAGCAGATCGTCTTTCAGTCGACGCGCGACGGCAACAAGTGCGACCAGATCTACGTGATGAACGCCGACGGGTCGGACGTGCACATGGTCTCGACCGGCAAAGGCCGCACCACCTGCGGCTACTTCTATCCCGACGGAAAGCACATTCTTTATGCTTCGACTCACGAAGCCTCGCCCTCTTGCCCGCCGGACGTCGATCGCAGCAAGGGATACGTCTGGCCGGTGAATGCGGAGTACGAAATCTACAAAGCGACGCTCGACGGCAAGATCGTCGAGAAGTTCAACGCGCATCCGGGATATGACGCCGAGGCGACCATCAACTGGAAGACCAAGAAGATTGTCTGGACGTCAGTGCGGGACGGCGACCTGAACCTTTGGACCAGCGACGTTGACGGCAAGAACGCCAAGCCGGCCACGACGCGCCTGGGTTACGACGGCGGCGCGTTCTTCTCTCCCGACGGCAAGCAACTGGTGTGGCGCGCGCACTATCCCAAGACGCCCGACGATGAGAAGGATTACCGCGCCAAGCTGGCCGAGAATCTCACCGCGCCGATGAAAATGGAAATTATGATTTCGGCCGCCGACGGCAAGAACGCGCGGCAGATCACGGATTTCGGCTGCGCCAGCTTCGCCCCCACCTTCACGCCCGACGGCAAGAAGATCATCTTCGCGTCGAACAAGCACAAGTGCGACAGCCGCTACTTCGAGCTTTTTCTGATGAACGCCGATGGCTCGGGCATCGAACAGGTGACCGACTCGGGCGGCTTCACGTCCTTCCCGATGTTCTCGCCCGACGGCAAGAAGCTGGTCTTTATCTCCGAGCGCAACGCCAAAGAGCGCTACGAATTCAACGTGTTTGTGGCCGACTGGAAGTAGGAGATAACGCTCCGGCGTGTGCTAGACTTACTGACCAGTATGATCGTGCACTTAGGCACGCATGATGGCCCGAGGCCATGCCCATTTTGCAAGATAAAGCTTCATGGTCAAGAATTCGAGAAGGCTTGCAATCACTTGCTCGACAAGCATGACTTCGAAATCCTGCATGTTGGCCAGGAAGGATACGTGTCCGAAGGCGAAGGTTGGAATGCGACGATTGCGGTCTTGCAGAACTCAACGCCCGGGCTTCGCGCTAAGCACTATGCGTTCTCCCGAAGTCGATGAGGCACTGGAGCAGGCCTTCACGTTACTCCCAGCGGACTCGCATCGGCTGGGTGAGATCCACGCCCGGAGCTACTTTGATCTGTCCCTTCATGAGCCCCAGGATGCTGGCACGTCTTTCATCGATGGGGACCAGCTTTGCGAAGGGCTTCCCATGCTTCGTAATAACCACCGACTTGCGCTTGCGGTCATGCACGTCCTGAATCAGCTCTAAGCACTTGGCCTTGAACTCCGTGGCGGACACTTGTGAAGGCGTCTTTTTCATGGGAAGCCGCTACTTCTCCTTAAATCGGTAGCTGCCGTGGGAATCGTAGTCGATGCTGTGCTTCGTCTTCAGTTCTTGGATGTAGCGCAGGGTCGCTTGGGTGTGCGGACCGACGCCGTCGTTCGTGTGCAGGATCATTTCTTCGAGACAGCTTGCCAAGCTCATGCGCTTGTGCGCGGCCAGATCGTCGAGCAGACCGGCGAGGCGCTTTTCGAGTCGCACCGGAACGTCCACGCGCTCGATCTCGATAGGCGGGCCGGCGTTGAACAGGTGATGCCCGAAGCTGAGCGAGTATCCGTTCAGGTCGCGGACGCGGTAATCGCGCAATCCGTATTCACGGTCGGCGATTTCCACCACCACCTCGACGCCGTTCGCGCGATGGAACTGGTATAACCCATCGGCGTCGCCGACGACGAAGTAGAGACTCACGCCCTCTGGAGACGGCTTGCCCTGTTGGAGGAAAATCTGCACGCGGCCGATATTGACGCCTGCCATGCTGGGCGGATCGCCCCACGTAAAGGCCACTTGAAAGCCAAGCTTCTTGGCGTAGAAATCGATGGCAGCGAGAAGGTCGGGAACCGGCAGGGTAGGATGTTGCTGCTCGCATTCAATCTGCATAGTCCCAAAAGTCTACCATCGAGCCTGGCGGTGTCGCCGATTACAATCGAGAATATGAAACACCTGACGGAGAAGGCGGTGGCATTACGCGCAGTCGCACTGATATTGTGTGTGTCAAGTTCGGTCGCCGGTGCCGAGGTATGGCAGAATTCCGGCACTACCTGTAGTGCCCTCCGGTTTGTTGTGGTCGACTTATACGGGAGCGCGATTCCATATCGGCTTTCCGCCTTTGACAGCCGCGCCAAGAGCTGGCTTTCCGCGTTTCAAGGATTGCATTCGGATTGCCTCCCCACGGGTACTTACTCCTATCGCTTGGAACGCGCAGACGTGAGGAGTGCCTATGGCCAGCTTCTGGGCACCGTAGAAATCGCGAAGCCTCACCAATGGCTCACTTTGGTTGCAGATCCGACGACCATCGTCGGAACCGGTGGGGCTATCGCCGTTGATAGCGAGATGCCGAAGGGATTCTTCATCAAGGGAAGAGTCGACCCGCCGCCGACCGGTCCGGGACCCCACTGGGTGCGGATTCAGTCGGCCTACACGGCCCAATTCGCTGATGCTCCAGTCGACGCCGAAGGGAACGTTATGTTCCGCAGCTACCTGCAGGGAAGCTATGTGGCAGTCGTCTACTACGATGGCAAAGTTGTGGCGGCGAAACCTTTACTATTGAAGGAACCGCGGCCCGTAACGTTCCGAATCGAGGTGCGTGACGATCAATGACCAGGCGTGAGTGTCAGACACTGACCCGCACAGCCCCGAGGCGGCACTGGCTCGTGTGCCTTTTGGCAGCGCTTCTCTGCGGCTGTTCCGGAGCAGCGGCGGACCAAAGACTCAAAATCGAGGTTGGGAACCCGGTCGCCAAAGAGGTTCCCAGTGGAGATCCAGAAGTCAGCTCGTTCCGCGTCCGATTCAGTCTACGTGTCAGCAACGCCGGCGACGAACTCGTGAACATTGGAGGGGACCCTCTCCCCGTTTTTTCAGTGCACTATCGAAGCGCCGATGGGAGTTGGAAAAACCTAGTTCAGAACATGGTGGTCTATCCCGCAAACCAAAAATTCAGCCCGTGTAAATCCTTGCCGCCAGGCAGAACAACCGTGATTCGTCACGCGCAAGATGGCCTTGCCCTCCTAAAAGGAAAGCTGCGTGAACTCGGTAACCAGCCGCTTCTACGTCTTCGACTGCAGTTTACTTGCAGCGCGCCGAACGGCGAGTCCCGCGGCACTCAAGAATTCAACACCGAACCGTTCGTGCTGAAACTACCTGCGCCTGGCAAGTGACGCCAGCGTGATCTTCCTTACACCCCTTCGCCTACTAGTTTGCTAGTATTAGTTATATGAAACAACCCAACGTGTTCCTCCTTTTTGGGCTCGCCGCGTTCGCGGCGCTCGCTGCGGCGCAATCCAATCCGCCTCTGGCTTTTGACGTGGCTTCCGTGAAGGAGCAGAAAGGGCCGGAGCACTCGGGCGCGATGAACCTTCTGCCGGACGGCAGTGTCCACATCAAAGGGCTGCCCTTGCACCTCTTGGTGGCAACCGCCTACGATCTGCCCTTTCAATCGCCGCGCCTCTCCGGCGGACCGCAATGGGTCAGAGAGACCCCTTACGACATCGAGGCAAAAGCCCCGGCGGGCGCGATCCCCGCGGGAACCAGCGCCAAGGAGCGAAACACCAGAATCCGGCTCATGCTGCAAGCGCTCCTCGCCGAGAGATTCAAGATGGTCGTCCGCCGCGAGTCGAAGGACATTCCCGTCTACGCCATCGTCGCCGGCAAGAACGGACCGAAACTCGTGAAATCGGACCTGTCGGAGAAGGATTGCGAAGGGGAGACCCCGGGCGTCGACACCACCGGCTGCCATGCGCTGCAGGGCGGCATGGGGCGCGGCCTCCATTCCAAGGCCGCTTCGATCGCCGACGTCGCTACCTTCGTCTCGAATTGGAGCGACCGCCCCGTCGTCGACAAGAGCGGCATAGCGGGACTCTTCAAGTTCGATACCGAGGGATGGGTCAACATGCGTCAAGCCCCGCCCCCGCCGCCTGGAACGCCTCCTAACGCGGAATCCGATGCCCTGGCCGATCCGGGACGCGCCACGCTCTTCCAGATTTTCGACCGCCTGGGATTGAAGCTCGATCCGCAGAAGGGACCGATCGACATGTACACCATCGAGAGCGTCCAGCGTCCGACGGAGAACTGAATAGTCTCTCCAAAGGCGACGACAACACAGACGCGCATTTGCCTGACGGGCAACGAGGGGCATTGAAATGCGGTTTCTCTTCGGTCTGATATTTCTCGGCATACTGATCGTGATCGGGGCAGCGGTTGAAACACTCTACGAAAGTTTGAAACTGACGCGCTTGGCACGCCGGAGAAATGGCGACCGGCCGGAGGTGTTCGGGTCCAAAATGCGGGAGAGGGGAATACCCGAGAGTGTTCATCGAGCTGTGCTCGCTTCCGTCCAGTGGGCTATCAGCCGAAAGGATTTTCCGGTGCGAGCCGAGGACGCCCTAGACAAGACGTATGGTATCGCCGACGACGATCTCTGGGAACTAGTGACCGAAACCTGCAAAGAGGCCGGCAGGGCTCTGCCCGCCCCATTTGACAGTGGTGGAATTGTAACCGTTGAAGATCTGGCTGGATTCGTAGCTAAATTGCCCGAGACCCGTCGTTAGTCCTTACTTCCGTCCGAAGACCTGACGCAGCAGGCTGGTGGCCTGCGCGGCGGGATTCTTGCGGATCTTCTTTTCTTCCTCGCCGACCATGAAGAAGAGGCCGTCGAGAGCCTTGCCCACTACATATTGGTCGATGTCGAAAGCCTCTTTCTTGACGAAGGGAATCGACTCGTAGCGTCCGATCAGGTCCTTGTATTGCTTGGTCACGCCGGTCTGGCTCGTGGTTTTCGACACTATGGGCAGAAACGCCGCGGCTAGCGACGTGGATGTCTTGTCCTTGAAAAACGTAGTCGCCGCCGTGTCTCCGCCCGCTAGAATCTGGCGGGCGTCGTCGAAGGTCATCTTCCTAATGGCGTCGATAAAGATCGGCTTGGCCTTCGGCGCGGCCTGCTCGGCGGCGCGATTCATGCTGAGCACAAATTCGTCGATCCGCGATCCGAAGCCGACGGCGCGCAGGCCCTTCTCCATTGTGCGCAGCCGCTCCGGCATCAGAATCTTAATCGCTTCGTTCTTGAAGAAGCCGTCGGGTTTGCCTGTCAGCGTGATGGCGTTCGCGGCGCCCTGCTGCAAGGCGGCCGAGAGGCCTGAGGCGATCTTGCCGTCGCTCAGGTTGCCGCCTTGCACGAGGAGCACGAGAGCGAGAAGAAATGGAGTCATCGATCCACGGTAGCACAGGCTGCCATGTTACGATGTCGCGTGCTTCAAGCGATTCTCCTTGTCATGCTCGGCGGCGCGTGCGGAGCGGCTGTTCGGTTTCTGATTACGCACGCTTCGTCGGAGCTCACCCTTCATCACGGATTCCCGTTCGGCACGCTGATCGTCAACGTGGCCGGTTCGCTGGCCGTCGGCTACATCCTCACCTGGACGGCGGATCATTCTCACGATCGTTGGCGGCTTATGGCGGCCACGGGATTCTGCGGCGGCTTCACCACGTTTTCCGCTTTCGCCTATGAGTCCATGGCCTATTGGCAGAGCGGCGAGATATTCCTCTTCGCGCTGAATCTCGCTCTGAACAACACGCTCTCGCTGTGCGCGGTGTGGCTCGGAATCCGTCTGCACAATTCCGTTTGATTTACTCTTCCTCGGCTAAGAGCGGCTGGCCGGCCAGCGCGCAGCGCAGACCGTACGCCGCCAGGCCAACGACAACCACGGCGAAGATCACGGAACGCGGTGCGTACCAGGTGCTCAGGCTGGGATCAAAAGGCAACATGGCCAGCAGCATGTTCGTGAATAAGGCTCCTTGGTAGGCCACCGGCCCGTACACGACCATGATATAGACCTGAAGGACCGCCGCTGCGCTTACCGCTACGGCTTCGAGCGGCAGGTTGTCCCCGCGCCACTGCCCGAAGGTGAGCGCGACGACGAATACAAATAGGACCGCGGCCCAATTCTTCTGGAACAACAGACGTCCGAGCGCCAGCAGGAAGAGCGTTGCCATGGACACGAAAACAACCAGCAGCATCGCGATCGTGAGCAGAACCAACTGATCGCCGGGCTGGGCCAGCGGAAGACGGACGGAAAAGACTTGGACGATCCCGGAAAGCGGAACCAAGCCGGGGATATTGAACCACCAAGGCAGGGCATAGACGATACACCGGATCAAATTCGCCAGACATCCCGCCAGAACGCCGAAGGCGAGATCGCGGCCCACAAGCGAGTCCCGGAATCGGCCGCTGAGCAGCCGGGTCCAGGAAATCAGCAGATGGGGCGAGTTTCGACGGATCAGCGGTTCGAGAGCCATATACGTCAACCAAGTGATGAGGCCGAAAAACGAAGCCTGCGATAGCAGTCCAAACAACTGCGGGACGGCCAGGATGCTGGCCGGATGGTGCCCGCCGAGGATATAAGTCAGCACGCGGCAGACGACGACAAAGGTGGCCGCTCGCATCGCCCCCTTCGTGTCACCCCGTCCCAAACGCCAGTTTCGCCGTGCCAGGAAGGCGCTGGCGATCGGCACCATAACGAATAGAATGCCAAAAGCCCTCACGCCGAAGGTCAAAATAGCGTCGCTCGACACCGTCTCCTTGGATGGCCGCGGTGTCCATGGGCCGGAGACATCGAAAAAGACCGGCTTGCCGTGAAACGCAGCCGCCTGCACACGGAAAGCGATTTCGTAAGCGGTTCCTTCCCAAGCCGCGCGGGCATCGAAGGCGGAGTCCGGCACGCCCAGGGAAGCGACCGGCCGGAACCGGTTCAGATCCAAACCGGCTTCGGCAAACAAAGCGGCCCAGTCCGGAGGTTTGGCGGGCGTCTCCTCTTCCCACTTCGGCGGCTCGGCCCGGAAAGAGAGCAGATGTCCCGCTCCGTCGAGGACCAACAAGATCTCGCCCGGCGTTTCGAAGGGTGGATTGCCGGGAGTGATGATTCCGGTAGGATTCACCAGAGGGACTAAAGGTCGCGGGCTTTGACGAAAGTAATAGCGGTACGGGCCGGGAACGCTCCTGGCCAGATCGCGAACACGTTGCGGCGCAGGAAAATTCCTGGCGCGATAGCGCAGATAGTCGGTCGCCAATTCCATCCAGCCGTAGGTATCGGCGGGAGGAGCCTCATATCCCAGGCGGCGCGACACTTCTTGCGCCCTTTCGGCAAACACGTCCGGCGGCTTCGCCAACGGTGCAACGCCAAGGGTGGTGGCACGGCGCGCAAACGGAACTGAGCCAAAGAGAAGGGCGACAATCGAGGCCATCAGAACAATCGCCGCGCGCGGAGAAATGGACTCCGCGGCGCCGGCGGCCGCTACCATTTCCGGCGACGGCGTTTCGCCCGCGGCGATCGCCGCAGCCAACGGATCGCCGCCCGGCAGCGACGCGGCCAATTCCATCGCCGAGGCCGGCCGCTTCGCGGGATCTTCCTCCAGGCAGCGCATCAAGGCGCGTTCCATCGCTGGATCCATCTCCGCGGTGATGCTGGAGGGCAGCTTGATCGAGACCGTCGTGTGCTTCCGGCGCAACTCGGCGGTGGTCTTGCCCTCGAACACGCGTTTGCCGGTGTGGACCTCGTAGAGCACCAAGCCGAGCGAGTAGAGGTCGCTCTGCACCGTGGCTCTCTTGCCGGCTAATTGCTCCGGCGCCATGTAAACGGGCGTGCCCGCAAAGTCCTGCCAATCGGTTCCGGCGGTCACCGCCAGGCCGAAGTCGGTGATGCGGACGCGCCCGCGACCGTCGAGCATGACGTTGGCGGGCTTCAAGTCGCGGTGCACCAAGCCATGTTCGTGAGCAGCGGCAAG
>CAZRND010000022.1:0-21876 GCA_964601345.1 uncultured Acidobacteriota bacterium
TGTCGACGGGCCGCGACTTCGGCTTCCGCGCGAACGACCTCGATCGGCGCGAGGGTGCCGATCTCCACCTGCCGCTTGTTGTCGTTGTAGAGCTTCTCGGAAACTTGCAGGGAGCGCTCGGCTACGCTGACGTTCTCAGAGGCGCTCACCAAATCCCAATACGCGTTCTGGACCACGCTCACGGTGGTGATGATCTGCTGTTTGAAGACCAGGTCGCTCACTTCGCGGTTGTTCTTGGCCACGCGGATGCTGCGGATATTGGGCGCGAACCCGAAGCCGTTCAGCAAATGCTGCGAGACCTGCACCGTGAAGTTCGAGTTCACCTGGGGCACCAGCGAGTTGAACGGGTTGGTCTGGCGGTTGTTGTTCCAACTGAAATTCAGGGCCGTGCCGGTCTGGAAGGCCTGCGAGAATCCAAAGTTGGCGGTTCCCGTCGTGACTTTGATGCTGTTCAGGCCGGGCTGCGTGACCAGGTTGTTGACGCTGGTGATGGGCGAGGAGCTGTGCTGGATCTGCATCGTCGAGGTGACCACCGGATCGAACGAGCCGATGGTGCTGCCAGAGCCGCCCGAGGCTTGCGACACGCCGCCGAAGGTCTGCGTGCTGCTCACGCCGACGTTCGATCCCGAGGTGACGCCGCCGCGCGGCGCAGAAGGCGCGTTGCCGGCCTTGGTCCGCAGGATGTCGGTGTCGGAGATCAGCGGATTGTAGCGCTGGATCGCCACATCGAGGTTGTTCTCAATCGCCAGGGCGATAGCGTCGCCGAGCGAGAGCATGATCTTTCCGTCCTTCGTGAGCTGGTCGATGCGCGGCGAGTTGTTCTCCACCGCCGCCGGCACCGCCAGCGGGCCGTATGGCCGGATGAAATTGGGCAGGTTCGAGTAGCCGCGCTTGAAGTCGGGCATATCCGAACCGAAGGCCGGCGACGCCATGTTCGTGGGGCCTGCCGCCGCCGCCGCGGGCTTGGGAGCCTCGCTGTTTCCCTGGGCAAACATGGCCAAAGGCAGAAGCAACAGCGCTCCCGCCAGGAGCATTGCAAGATTCTTCGTCATAACCATTACCCTTCTCCTCATCACGTGTCGATACGAAGTCATACGGGCAGAAGTTTCATCCTAATGCGCGAACTTTCATTTTACTGTAAGTTTGGCCCTCATAGTATCTGACAATGGGGTGGGCGGGCGGATTAACGCCTTCTTCCTGTAAATTTTTGTAAAGGGAAAACGGATAAGAATGATCCATCGGGACGAACTTCTCGAGATGTTTGAAGCGAGCGGGGCATTGTTGCGCGGCCACTTTCAGCTCTCCTCCGGACTGCACAGCGAGCGCTACTTGCAGTGCGCGCTCGTGCTCGAAGATCCGGGTCGGGCCGAGCGCCTGGGAAGGGAGATTGTGGCCGCCGTCGGACAGAAGTTCGGCGCGGTGCTCAGTCCCGCGCTCGGCGGCGTGATTATCGGTCACGAGGCGGCGCGCGCGGCGGGCGCCCGATTTCTCTTTACCGAGCGCGACGCGGAAGGGCGCGCCGTGCTGCGGCGCGGTTTCCGCCTGCACAAGGGCGAACGCGTCCTCGTGGTCGAGGACGTCGTCACCACCGGCCTCTCCACTCGGGAAGTGATCGCGCTGGCGCAAGCCGCCGGCGCGGTCGTCCTGGCGGTCACGGCGATAGTAGATCGCAGCGGCGGCAAAGCCGGATTCGATGCTCCCTTCCACGCGCTGCTCTCCCTCGATGTCCCGGCCGTTCCGGCCGCGGAGTGTCCGCTCTGCCGGCAGGGTGTTCCCGTCGATAAACCGGGCAGCCGGAAGAAGTAATGCGTACGATCAAGATCACGCTCGGCTACGACGGCACCCACTTTGCCGGATGGCAATGGCAGCCGCGCGAGCGGACGATTCAGGGCGAGTTTATGGACGCTCTGGAAAAGATCACCGGCGCGCGCACGCACGCCGATGCCAGCGGACGCACCGACTCGGGCGTTCACGCCGCCGCGCAGATAGTGTCGTTTCGCACGGAATCTCCGATCCCGTGCGAGAACTTGGTGAAGGCGCTCAACGGCGTGCTGCCTCACAGCATCCGCGTTTACTCGGCCGAGGAAGCCGCCGAGGATTTTCACGCCCGTTTCCAGGCGGTCGCCAAGACTTATCGATATTTCCTTTATCGCGGCGCGGTCTGCCCGCCGCATCGCTGGCCTTACGTGCATCACTTTCCTTATCCGCTCGATCTCGCTGCGATGCAGCAAGCGGCGCGACATTTTGCCGGCGAGCACGACTTCACCTCGCTCGCCTCGACGCAGGAAGTGCCGGAAGGCTCGCGCGTCCGCACGCTTTTCAGCTCGGAGTGGGCGACCTCCGGCGACGAATGGACCTACTCCGCGCGCGGCAGCGGATTTCTGCATCACATGGTCCGCAACCTCGTCGGGACGATGCTCGAAGTCGGGAAGGGAAACATGCCGCCCGCCGCCATTCCCAAGGTCCTCGCGGCTCTCGATCGCTCCGCGGCCGGACCGACCGCGCCCGCCAAGGGTCTCTGGCTGATTTCGGTAGAATATCCGACCTGATTTGGTGCTATCCTCCCGGAATGGGAGGCCGGATTTTGCATCGCTTTTTGGTAGTTGTTTGGCTGGCGATTCTCCATCCAGGGGTGTTTTTTGCTCAAACCGTCATCAGTTTTGATGCACTTCCGGACGGAACTCCGGTCACCACGCAGTACTCCGGCCTCGTCTTCACGAATGCCGCGATCGCGAGATCGGGTGTTTCCCTCAATGAGCTAGAATTCCCGCCGCGTTCCGGCGCAAATGTGGTTTTCGATTCCGCGGGCGCCATGACCATTGCCTTTTCGCCGGCGGTATCCAGGTTCATCGCCTATTTCAACTACCGCGTTCCCATCACCATTCAGGCATTTGACTCGAATTCCCTCGCCGTCGGCACGGCCACATCCGCGTTTTCATCCAACTTGGTCATCACAGGGAGCCCCGGCAGCAGCCCCAATGAGTTCTTGCAGGTTACGGCTGCCGCGGGAATCACGCGCGTCACCATCACGGGCGACGTCGCCGGAGCTTCCTTCACCATGGACGATGCCGCCACGGTGGCGCTCTCCAACTATCTGGTGGGAGATTCCTTTCCGTCGACGGCGAACTCGGTGGGAAACTTCGGCGATGGCTCGCTGAACAATTTCGATTTGATCGCCACGCTTCGCGCCGTCACCTTGATTCCCGGCGCGCGGCCCCCGGCCTGTTCTGACCTTTACGATGCGATGGATGCGTTCCCCACCGACACCCTGACGGTGCGAGGCGGAGATGGGTCTTTGGACAATTTCGATTTGATCGCTACGCTGCGCCGCGTTACTAGTCTCGATCTGACGCTGCCGCTGCGAACCAGCCGTGGCCTCCCTTGTCCGGACGCTCCCTTGGAAGTTCCTGGCCCGATAGCCGGAACTCTCGAATTCGGACAGGCGCGTGGGGGCAGGATCCCCGTCTATCTCCGCGGCGGCGCGGAAGTGTCCAGCTTGAGCTTTGGACTGGGATCGGGAAGAACCGCTCTGCGATTCATCGCTGCCGAAGGGCTCCCTCCTCAGCTTGTGGACTCGGCATTGCCCGGCAAACTGGCGGTTTCCTGGCTGGAAAGTTTGCGGTTCCCGGCGCGCGACGTCTTGCTGGGGTATATCGAAGGCGCCGGAGCCTCTGCCATCGAGGTCTATGGCGTCGTTGCGAACGCAACCGATGGACGTAGGCTCAGAGTGGAGCACCGAACCGAGCCATGAGTCGTGCATACAAAGGTGCGGCCTTGCTCCTCTTCTTTTTTGCCGCGAGGCTCTTTGCCGTTCCATCCATCGGTATCACGCAGATTTCTCCTTCCAGCATTTCAATGAACGTTCCGACGCTGGTGACGGTAACCGCACAGATTACCGATGCCGCGTTGATCCCCGGCGGCGTGAACTTCCTGCGGTTCGACAACACCGGCACGGCCACGGTCGTTGGTGTTCTGCATGACGACGGTCTCAATGGAGATGCTACCGCGGCGGACCAGACCTTTACTTTTCAACTGCTCTTCACCGAAGCCTTCCCCGGGCCGGTTACCCTGCGCGTCTCCGCGGCGTTTCGAGGCGTCCTGCAGCGCGCGCAGAGTCCGAATCTCACGCTCACGATCGTCAATCCGCTTCCGGACGCCGACGGTGATGGCTATCCGGACGCGATCGAAATCGCGGCCGGTTCAGATCCGAACAATGCGGCAAGCACGCCGCTCACCGTCAACCCAATTCGAGAGGCAGTTGGAGCGGCGATATCTGCGCTCAACACGGGTGATCCGAGCCAGGCCGCCTCGCCCGATCCTTCGGTATCGGTACGAGAAGCGGTCGGTGCGCCGGCGTCGGTGCTGAACACGGGTGATCCGAGCCAGGCCGCCTCGCCCGATCCTTCGGTATCGGTACGAGAAGCGGTCGGTGCGCCGGCGTCGGTGCTGAACACGGGTGATCCGAGCCAGGCCGCCTCGCCCGATCCTTCGGTGTCGGTACGAGAGGCGGTGAGCGCATCGGCGTCGGTGCTGAATACGGGTGATCCGAGCCAGGCGGCGTCACCCGATCCTTCGGTATCGGTACGAGAAGCGGTCGGTGCGCCGGCATCGGTGCTGAACAAGGGTGATCCCAGTCAGGCCGCTTCACCCGATCCGTCAGTACAGGTGCGCGAGGCGGTCGGTGCGCCGGCGTCGGTGCTGAACACGGGTGATCCCAGTCAGGCGGCGTCGCCCGATCCCTCGGTGTCGGTGCGCGAAGCGGTGAGCGCATCGGCGTCGGTGTTGAACACGGGTGATCCGAGCCAGGCGGCGTCGCCCGATCCCTCGGTATCGGTACGCGAAGCGGTGAGCTCATCGGCGTCGGTGCTGAATACGGGTGATCCGAGCCAGGCCGCCTCGCCCGATCCTTCTGTTGCGGTCCGCGAGGCGCTAGGCCTGCTCTTCTCGGTACAGAACACCGCCTCCGCCTCGCCCCTGGAAACCTCGATACTGGGCTCAATCCCGTTTATCGAGGAAACCCCGGACGGCCGCCGAATCTTCCGCGATGTGACCCGGCCGCAGGTCAGGCTCGTCAGCCCGCACGAGGGCCTCACGCTGATCGAAGGACAGACGATCACCATAGCGGCGGAAGCAACCGACAATGTGGGCGTGGCGCAAGTCGAAGTCCGGGTGAATGGCGTTCCCATCGGCGTCCTTAAGAAGTCTCCGTACCGACTGGCATTCACGATTCCCGCCGGCGTCAGGTCTCTGGACTTCGGCGTTGCGGCCCGCGATTTTTCCGGGAATGACGCAACCGCGTGGCCTGTGACGGTTGCAGTGACTGCGGGCGCCGTGACTGGGGCCGGACTCCTTGCCGAATTTGTTGACCTCCTGGGACGGCCGCCTGCCGTCACCAAAGTGGTCTCCGCGATCAATATGCGCAATCCGAGCGGCATCTTCGGGCGCGATCCTTACGGCATCGGCCTGAACGGGAACTACACAGCCCGGTTTACGGGATTCCTGAACATCACCGAGAACGGCCCGCATACCTTCTTCCTGGAGACCGACGGCATCGCGCGCTTGGTGCTGAATGGAAGCATCGCCGGCACGGAGCCGATAGACCTGCAGGCCGGTCCGGTTCCCATCGAAATCACATTCGACCCGCGCGCCGGCAACGGCGAGCTGGTTCTTTCCTATGTCACGCCCAGCGGCGAACGCCGGATCGCGGCAGAGCCCTACATTCGAATCAAAAGAGGAGAAACAAAATGATCAAGAAACTTCTGTGGATTGCAGCAGCGATTCTCGCCGTGAGCCTCGCGGTTTACGCCCAATCCTTCTCGAGCGGTTCGACCGGCTCTGACGGAGCCTTGAGCCTGACCACGCCCGGTACCGTTGTTTTCGATCCGGCAGCGCTGAGCATCAATCCGGCGGGCGACAATGTCTTCAACTTCACCACCATTACCATCGGCGCCGGAGTCACCGTCCAGATGAAGAACGTGCCGCTGCGCGGCAAATCGGTGATATGGCTTGCAACGGGCGCGGTGGATATCCAAGGGACGATTGCCCTCAGTGGAGATCCAGGCTACGTCGCCAACACGGGGACCGAAATCAATCGAATCAATGCCCAGCCGGGCCCTGGCGGATATGCTGGCGGAACTGGGGGGGATCCTTTCAATGGCCCGGCCAACGGCACTGGCCCGGGCGCCGGCACTGCAAGCGGCGGCAATAACACGGGAGGGGGAGCCTCACACTTAGTTGGGTCATACAACAGGTTGGGCTATGGGAACACTGTTCTTTTGCCCCTGCGAGGCGGATCGGGAGGGGCTGGAGGACAGGGAAACGGCGGTTACGGCGGCGGCGGCGGGGCGGGCGGCGGTGCGATTCGAATCGTCAGTTCCGTTTCCATAAACATCGGCGGCAGCATCCTCTGTAAAGGCGGGAATGGCGGTAGCGGTGGAACGGAAGGCTCGCCCGGCTACTTCGGCGGAAATGGAAGCGGCGGCGCCATTCAGCTGATGGCGCCCAACATCACTGGCGCCGGTACCCTCAACACTGCCGCCGGGGCCACCACCAGCGTTTCGAGCCCGGCGATTATAGCCGCTTCCGTCGGCCGGATCCGGCTGGACGCTTTCACTCAGGGATTTGCGGGCACGTCCGTCCCAGCATTCACGGTCGGCCTGCCTTATAACGTTCCCTTGCCGACGAACCCGCCGACGATTCGCGTTGTTTCCATTGCCGGGATTCCAGTGCCCACAAATCCAACTGGAACCTTCACCGTGCCCGATGTGGTCATGAACCAGCCTGGGCCGGTCACTGTGTCCATTCAGGCCAGCAATGTGCCGCTGGGAACGACAGCCACTTTGTATATCTATTCTTTGTCCGACCCCGACATTAGCGTGAGCTCCACGGCGCTTTCCGGAACACTGGCTCTTTCTACGGCCACTGCATCGCTAACGTTCTATCCCGGCTACGCCCGTGGATTCGTCCGTGCGACTTGGTGAGATCGCGGCGGCTGCAGGCTGATCTGCTGCTGGTTCTCGTCTGCTTCTTTTGGGGCAGCACCTTCGTGCTGGTCAAGGAAGCGATTGCCGACGTCTCGACGCTGCTCTTTCTGACCCTGCGATTCTCGGTCGCCGCCGTGGCGCTGTTTGCACTCGGCGGCCGGCCATCGGCGCGGGATCTCGTCCCAGGATTTTGGGTGGGCCTCTTCCTCTTCCTCGGCTACTTCTTCCAAACGCAAGGACTGCGCTCGACCACGGCGTCGAAGTCCGCGTTCATCACCGGACTGGCCGTCGTTCTCGTCCCGCTCCTGCACGGCTTTCTGACCAGAACGTTTCCCGGAAAAGGCGTTCTCGGCGGCGTGGCGCTGGCGCTGGTGGGCCTCGTCTTGCTCACCAAACCGGGTGTTGGTGCGTCTATTAACCGAGGGGATTTGTGGACGCTGGGAGGAATGGGCGCATTCGCGATTCAAATCTTGCTGGTGGGTCACTACAGTCCCCAAATGAAAGCTTCCTCACTGACCGCCGGGCAGGTAGCCACGGCGGCGGCGCTCGGCGCGATGAGTTTCCCTTGGGCCGAGCAGCCGGTGCTTCGATCCACGCCAAGCGTTTGGGCGGCGGTGCTGGTCACCGCATTGCTTTGCACGGCACTGGGCTTCTGGGCGCAGGCTTGGGCCCAGCAGTCCACCACTCCTACACACGTAGCCCTCATCTTCAGTACGGAGCCGGTCTTTGCCTGGATGACTTCGGCAGTGCTGCTGGGAGAACGCCTGGACGCCTCGTCGGCCGCGGGCGCGTTCTTGATCCTGGCGGGGATTTTGATGGTCGAGTTGCTTTGAAACCAAGTCGGGGATGCTATCGTCCTTTATCTTGGTGGTGTTATAATTTTCTTTCCAACCCCTTTTGGAGGCAGTAGCCATGAACAAGGCTGATCTCGTATCCGGTTTGAGGGCTCGCAAGCTGCTCTCGCTCACCCTGATTCTTTTCACGCTGGCGGTCGGCGTGGTCATTGGGACCGTCATCACCAGCGGCGTTCGCGCGCGCGAGCAAGCCGTGGCTCCGGGGGCGACGCCTCTGTCGATCCCGGCTCCGGCCGCGCCCAACGCCATGTCCTCGGCCTTCGTGCAGGTCGCGAAGGTGGTCGAGCCCGCGGTCGTGAACATCAATACCGAATCGATCGTCAAGGCTCAGCCGAAGCGGGGCCAGCAGAAGCGCGGTACCAACCCGCGCGCGCCGCAGGGACAGGATCCCTTCGAGGACTTCTTTGACCGCTTCTTCGGTGGACAGGGCGGCGAACAGGGCGGGCAGAACGGCGATATCCGTTCGCGCAGCCTCGGCTCCGGCATCGTCGTCGACCCGAAGGGCTACATCCTCACCAACCGGCACGTCGTGAATGAGGCTGACCGCATCCGCGTGAAGCTGGCCGGCGATAACACTCAGTACGACGCCAAGGTCATCGGCATGGACGAAGAGACCGACCTCGCCGTCATCAAGATCGAGCCGAAGAAAACGCTGGTGACCGCGCGCATGGGCAACTCCGACAGCATGAGCGTCGGCGAGTGGGTGCTGGCGATCGGCAGCCCGTTCGGACTCCCCGGCGACGCCACCGTGACGGCGGGCATCATCAGCGCCCGGAACCGCGACGTGGGCGGAACGTTCCAGCACTTCTTGCAGACCGACGCGGCCATCAATCCCGGCAACAGCGGCGGTCCGCTCGTGAACATGAACGGCGAAGTGATCGGCGTGAACACCGCGATCATCACCAGCCACGGCAGCTACGAGGGCGTGGGATTCGCGCTGCCCTCCTCGATGGCCGTGCTGGTCTACAACCAGATCATCAAGAACGGGCGCGTGACCCGCGGATCGATTGGAATCGAGTTTGCGCGCGAGGATAACGCCGCGGCCCTGCGCGTCTACGGCGCGTCGGAAGGCGTGCTCGTCACGAACGTGCTGCCCTCGAGTCCCGCAGAGAAGGCCGGACTCAAGCCCGCGGACGTAATCCTCTCGGTGGCCGGCAAGACCACCGCCACCGGCAACGAGCTGGTGCGGATCGTATCCGAGACGCCCATCGGCGACACTGTCAAGGTGCGCTTCCTGCGCGACCGCAAGGAGCAGGAAGTTTCGGTCCGGATCGGCGATCGCAGCGAAGTGATCGACCAACGACCCGACCAGGACGACGCCAAGAGTCCGAAGGATCCCGCGGAAGGCAAGTTCGGCATCTCCATCCAGAACCTGAATGCCGACATGGCTTCGCGCCTCAACCTGAAGGAAGGCGAGGGCGTAGTGGTGACCGACGTTGACGCGGGTAGCTTTGCCGAGGACATCGGCATGACGCGCGGCGACGTGATCACCGAGATCAATCGCCAGCCGGTCCGCAAGGTCGAGGACGTTCGCAACGTGCAGCGCGCGCTGAAGGCGGGACAGGATGTGGTCTTCCGCATCCTGCGCCGCGGCCGGAATGGCGCGATGCAGAACTTCTTCCTCGCCGGGCAAATGCCGTAATGCGCTCGGTGCTGGCTGCAATCTTGATGGGGACGCTACTGTTAGCGTCCCCATCGACGCAAACGAAGAAGAAAGCGACCACCTCAAAAACCTCAAAAAGCAAGAAAAAGACCGCCAAGGCCGTACCACGCCAAACCGTCCCCGACGCCAAGCGTTCTCGCGAAATCCAGGATGCTCTGCAAAAAGCCGGATACCTCAAGACCGAGCCCTCCGGCAAGTGGGACGCCGCCACTACCGAAGCCCTGACGCGCTATCAAAAGGACAACGGCTTCTCGGCCACCGGCAAGCCCGACGCCCATTCGCTCATCAAGCTGGGGCTCGGTCCCAAGCATGAATGACGCTCCACGAATCTGCAAAGAGCGCAGATCGCTTTGTGACTTCTAAGCGAATGAAGAAAACGGTTGTCCCAAGATTCAAGACCGAGCAAGAAGAAGCCAATTGGTGGTACAAGAACCGCAAGGAGCACTCCGGGATCATGCGCGGGATGATCGCTCGCGGCCAAGGAACAACGCTTTCCGCCGTCTTGGAAACGCATCAGAAAAGATCCGGCTCCTGCACGAGGCCCTTGCCAAGGAAGAGAAACGCCTGAGGTGGTTCGCTGATGCCGGGCAAAGTCCGCGTTCCACACAACGTTGTCGAACAGGTCGTCGAGCGGCTGGTGCGCTACTACAAACCGGAAAGGGTCTACCTGTTCGGCTCAGCGGCACGAGCGGAGGCCGGTCCCGACAGGGACTTGGACTTCCTGGTGGTTCTGCCCGACGACTGCCCAAATGAAATCCGGACGTCCGGAGAAATCTACGAGATCCTCGGTGACCTCGATGTGGGCGTTGACGTTGTGCCCTGCCGGCGTTCCGACTTCGAGGCCCGCGCGGCTGCCGTAGTCGCCTCGCTTCCGGCTACGGTGATTCGCGAAGGTAGGCTCCTCTATGTCCGCGACGCTGTTCCGGCATGAGGAAAGCCGACAGTGGCTCCACCTTGCCGCCCAGGACTTGGCGAGCGCGGAACTCCTTTCTACTGACCCAAAGCTTCTCAAGCAGGCCCTGTTTCATTGCCAGCAGACTGGCGAGAAGGCATTGAAGGGATTTCTTGTCGCGCTACGCTGTGAAATCCCGCTAGCCCGGCGAAATAGAGGATCCTACCTTTGAGGAAAGCCGGGAATGGATCGAAGTGGCCAGGAATGTTCTCGTCGAAATCACGCGGCTTTTGTCACAGGAGAATTGATAGTGAGTGCAACGGAACCGCGCCGGTGTAAGTTCTGATCATCCCTATGGAACGATCAGGAAGCGCGCTTTGCGGCCGCGCTGCACGGCATCCGCCAGAACCGCATGACAATGGTCCAGTTCTTTCAGGAGTTGCTCCTGCCTGCGCAACGAATCCAAGCTCTCGCGAAGGCTCTTCCGCAACGCGTCCACCGTCGCCAGCATGAGAGACGCATCACTCCACGATTCGTTCGGCTCAGCCTCGAAACTCCCCTCTTCGGCGTACTCCTGTTGGAGGACGCTGTAATCGTAGAAAGCAGTTAGCTTTGGCACGCTGAGGCTCTCGGCCAAAGCTCCGAGTTCATTCTCCAGCCTCAGCATGATGCTGTTATCCGGGCAGAGCGCAGAGGCGGGCTCCGGATCGTCGGCCTGGACCCATATGGTGTTTCCCATGCGCTCCCGCGTATGTTATCATTTTATCGTCTGGTGATAACATGATTCGAACCCAGATCAGCCTGGACAAGCGGGAATACGATTTCGCCAAGCGCGAGGCGCGGGCCTTGGGAATCTCGATCGCCGAGCTGATGCGCCGGGCGCTGCGGCAATCTTTGCCGCCGCGCCGGCAGCCGCCCTGGATGAAGTATGCCGGGCTGGTTGCCTCCGGCGATCCGCATTCGAGCGAGTCGGTGGACGAAATCGTCTATGGCGCAAAAGACTGACGCCTACGTAGACACCGCCGCGTTCATCGCTTTTCTGGATCGTTCCGACACCCACCACGCGCTCTTCGTCCGGCTGTTCGCCCAGCCCCCGCGGCTCGTCACTTCGGCGCTTGTTGTGGCCGAGGGGCACGGCTGGTTCCTGCGTCGCTACGACCAGACGCGCGCCCTCCAGTTCCTCCGGCTCATCGGCGACCTCTCGATGTTGCGAGTTCGCCCCTTCGATTGGAAGGAGTTGGCCAAGGCGTCCCAAATCCTGCGAAAGTTTGGAGACCAAAAGCTGACCCTCGCCGACGCTCACGGGCTGGTGTTGATGGAGGAGGAGAGAATCACATCCTGCTGGTCCGTAGACAGGCACATGTCCCTTTCGGGCGTACCGCTAGTCGCAACCCTGCGAGGGCATTTGCGACAGTGAAGGCGACATCACGCATGGAAATGTGCTGGACGATCTTGGCTTCTTCTACGCCGGATGCCTAGGCATCGAGGCCGAAGCCAGACTCGCCCAGACTCGCAGGAAGGCAGTTGAACTTGACTTATGGTAGAGTACGGAAGTCGGACTTTCCGACCTTCATATGACTGCTCTCGTGAAGATCCATCGTAAAGGACAGATCACTCTCCCGGTCCGCCTCCGGTCCGCCCTCGGCGTCGCCGAAGGGGACTTGGTCGAGGCCTCGGTTCAGCGCGGCAAGATCGTTCTGACTCCGAAGCTGGTAATCGACAAGTCTAAGTTCGCCACGGCCGATGACGAGTACACGCCCGCGCAGCGCAAGACTATTGATCGCGGCATTGCCCAAAGTATGAAGGATTTGAGAGAAGGTCGGGCCTACGGCCCGTTCGATACGATCGAGAACTTTCTCGCGTCCCTTCACAAGCACGTAGGCAAGTCGAAGGCTAAGCACAGCAAGCGCCGCGCGGCATGAGGCTGGTCTATTCGCAACACTTCATCCGCAGCCTCAAGAAAGCGCCCTCGGAAATTCAGCGGGCCTTCGGAAAGCAGGCCGGTTTTTTGTTACAGAACTTGGGCCATCCCTCTCTTCGATCCAAGAAGTACGACGAATCCCAAGACCTTTGGCAAGCGCGCGTGACCGGCGACTGGCGCTTCTATTTCACGATCCGAGACGATATGTACATCATTCACGATATCGTGCCGCATCCGAAATAGGGTCGGCGGCCTGTCAAGAACTATATTCGCCTTTATTTCGCTAACTTAGGGCCGCTCTTAGGCCTGCTTCCAGAATCCCGGGTTACGATACCCCGTCTGAAGTCGCAGGCGCTGACCTGCGCGATCTTTGACAACTGAATAGTCCTTTGTCAGGCTGGCACCAACTGGAGTTGGAGGGAACTCCAGTCTGGACTTCACGGGTTTGTGAAGTGCCAACCTGTTCATGGGAGGAGAGTTAGGTCGTTACTTCACGGAACTTGCTACAGGTGGTGCCTCTCCTTGGCGCGCGCCGGGACGTAGTCCGCGTAAGCCCTTTGGACCTCGGCATTTTCGCCGACTTCGGCCACCGGAACGTCCCACCAGCTCTCGTAGCCGCCGACGCGGGCGTTGATGTCAGTCTCGATCACCACCACAGTCGTGCGGTCGTGCTTGCGCATGCACTTTAGCGCCTCGGCCAGCTCCTCGCGAGTTTTCGCGCGCGTCACCAGCGCCCCCAGGCTCGCGGCGTTCGCCGCAAAGTCCACCGCCACGCGATACTCGGTGCCGAATCCGCCGCAGCCCACCGCGCGGCTCAGCCCGCCGATGCTGCTGAATCCGTGATTGTCGAGCAGCACGATGTTGAGCTTGTATCCTTCCTGCACGGACGTCGCAATCTCCTGCGCCATCATCAGGTACGATCCGTCGCCCACCATCACGTAAACGTCGCGCTCGGGCGCAGCCATCTTCACACCCAGCCCGCCGGCGATCTCGTATCCCATGCACGAGAATCCGTACTCCATGTGATAGCCCTTCGGATCGCGCGTGCGCCACAACTTGTGCAGGTCGCCGGGAAGACTGCCCGCCGCGCACAACACCACGTCCGCGGGATTCGACACCGCGTTCACCACGCCGATCACTTCACCCTGGCTGATGGGCGGCCCGTGCCGCACATTGTGGATGCGATCCACCTCCGCTTCCCACTCCGCTCTGAAGCGTCCCACGCGCCCGGCGTATTCGGCGCCGACGGTGTGACCCTTCAGCATCTCGGCCAGCTCCGTGATTGCGGTGCGCGCGTCGGCAACCACCGGCAGCGCGGCGTGTTTGTAAGCGTCAAACTCGCTCACGTTGACGTTGATGAAGCGCACATCGGGATTCTGGAACGCCGTTTTCGACGCGCTGGTGAAATCGCTATAGCGCGTGCCGATGCCGATCACCAGATCGGCCTCGCGCGCCAGGATGTTCGCGCCGGGCGTGCCCGTGACGCCCATCGCGCCGAGCTCCTGCGGATGATCGAACGGCAGCGAGCCTTTTCCGGCCTGCGTCTCGGCCACCGGGATTCCCGTCGCTCGCGCGAAAGCGCCGAGCGCTTCCGACGCTTCGCTATAGAGGACGCCTCCTCCCGCGACGATCAGCGGACGCTTCGCCATCCGGATCCATGACGCGGCCTGGCGCACGGCGTCGGCCGCGCCGCGCGAGCGCGGCACGGTCCACACGCGCTTCTCAAAAAGCTCCGCGGGAAAATCGAATGCGTCGGCCTGGACATCTTGAGGCATCGCGAGCGTCACCGCGCCGGTATCGGCCGGCGAGGTCAGCACGCGCATCGCTTCAGGAAGACTGGTGATGATCTGCTCGGGGCGCGAGATACGGTCCCAATATCGCGAGACCGGCTTGAAGCAGTCGTTCACCGAAATATCCTGCGACGCAGGCGACTCGATCTGTTGCAACACCGGAGCCACCAGCCGCCGCGCGAAAATGTCACCGGGAAGCAGCAGCACAGGAATGCGATTCACCGTGGCCGTCGCGGCGCCGGTCAACATGTTCGTCGCGCCGGGTCCAATGGACGTAGTGCAAGCGAGAGTCCGCAGGCGGTTCGACATCTTGGCGTAACCGATCGCGGTATGCACCATGGCTTGCTCGTTGCGGCAGAGGTGATACGGAAAGTCGGGACTCTGCTGCAGCGCCTGCCCGAGTCCGGCGACGTTGCCGTGTCCGAAGATTCCGAAGCAGCCGCCGAAAAATCTCTGCTCGCGGCCGTCGCGCGAGACATATTGATTCTTGAGAAAAGCAATGACGGCTTGAGCCGTCGTCAGTCGTGTAGTCATCGGATTTACCAAACGGGACGCTGCTGTCCTTCGTCCCAGCTTACGAGGCGGCCGTTTCGATACGAGATGTTGGCCATGATGGCGGCGAGCGACGCGCGGCGTCCACTGTCGGCGGTCTCGGCGGGAGCTTGGCGGCTGCGCACGCACGCCAGAAAATTCGTGAGATCGCTTCCGAGGCCGCCGGGGCGGCGCGGAACCGCCTGGTGCTCCGGCAACGGCCGGGGACGCGGCGTCGCGCGCGGCTGGCCCGTAGCGTCCAGTCCGTGGGCCAGGTAGAACTGCTCACGCGCCTTCCTCGGCCACGCGCCGACGCCGAAGAAATTCTCCTCACCGGATTCGGCGTAAATCGTCAGCTCGTTGCGCGAGATGGTCAACGCGCCCGTCGTGCCCATGAAGTGAAATTCCTGGCCGCGGCTGGAATTGGTCTTCGTCGAGCTGCACGTCACCGAAAAGCCCTCGGGATACGCGTAGTGCGCGCTCATCGTGTCGGGCACTTCGCGGCCGTCATTCCACAGATGCACCGCGCCGTTGGCCATCACGCTTGCGGGCATCTTCGCGCCGGTAATCCAGTGAATCACGGTCAGATGATGCGTCCACAGATCGGGCGGCAGGCCCCCGCCGTAATCCCAGTAGCCGCGCCAGCGGAAAAAGCGTTTGGGATCGAAGGGACGTTCCGGCGCGCGGCCCAGAAACGCCTTCCAGTCGATTGTTTCGGGCGTGGCGTCGGGCGGGATAGGAATTTGCCAGGCCGCCGAAGCGCCGGCCGAATCCCAGATCGAACTCACCATCGTGACTTTGCCGATGCGGCCGGATTGCACGATGTCGCGCGCTTGCTGGTAGAGCGGCGAGCCGATGCGGCCGCCGCCGACCTGCACGATGCGCTTGTGCTCCTCGATGGCGCGCATCACGGGCGCGGCTTCTTCCCAGTGGTGCAGCATCGGCTTCTCGGCGTACGCGTCCTTGCCGGCGCGCGCGGCATCGATCAGGATGCGCGCGTGCCAGTGATCGGGCGTCGCCACGATCACGGCGTCGATGTCCTTGCGGTCGAGGACGCGGCGGTAGTCCTTGGTCGTGTCGATGTTGCAATTGGCGCCGCTGGCCAGCTCCTTGGCGTGCTCGAGAAAACCGTTGTAGAGATCGGCCGCCGCGACCACTTGCGCTGCGGGCACGCGCAGCGCAGTGGCCAGCAACTGGCTGCCGCGGATGCCGCAACCGATCAGGCCCAGGCGCACGCGATCGCTCGGCGGACCTTGCGCCTGCATCCGCGCCCAAGAGGCGGCGGTCAGCAGGGCGCTGGCCTTGGCGAACTCGCGTCGGTTCCTTGCCATCATGAACATTATTATTTATCCGGAAGCGCGAAGGCGACGTAAATTCCTCCGCCCGTTTCGGCGGGGCGCGCTTTGCCGCCCGTCGCGTAGATCACGACATACTGGCGGCCGCCCGCTTCATAGGTCGCGGGCGTTGCATTTCCAGCGGCCGGTAGAGTGGTTTCCCAGAGCAGCTTGCCGGTGAGTTTGTCGAAGGCGTGGAACTTACGATCGAAGTTCGTCGCGCCGATGAAGAGCAGTCCGCCGGCAGTGACAATCGGACCGCCGTAGTTTTCCGAGCCCGTGTCTTTCTGGCCCGCGGCCGCCAGCTCAGGATACTCGCCGAACGGAATCTTCCAGGCGTACTCGCCAGTGTTCAGATTGATCGCATTCAGCGTGCCCCACGGCGGCGCGACGGCTGGGTAGCCATCGGGATCGAGAAAGCGGTGGTATCCCGTGAAGCGATACTTCGAAAGCGCCGTCGTTGACGCCGTCTCTCGATTCTCGCCGGTGATGAGAAAGGCGGTCAACGCGGAGAGTTCGGGAGCGGTCAGGTTGGGAAAGGCAGGCATACGGCCCGCGCCCTGCCGCACGATGGTGGCGAGGTCCGCGGCGCTATGCGACTTTCCGTAGTTGGCGAGGCTTTCTCCGTGGCAAGTACCGCACTGCGCGAGATAAATCTGGCGCCCGGAACCGCCGCCCGTGTTTTCGGCGAGGCGGCCGGTCCAGGCCAGGTCGTTCGCGTTCACATAGAGCAACCCGGTCGCGGGATCGTACGCCGATCCGCCCCACTCCGCGCCGCCGTCGTAGCCGGGAAAGATCACCGTCTCGCGATCGACCGCGAACGGCAGGAATTGTCCGCCGTTGCGGAAACTACGAAACTGTTCGAGCGCCCAGGCGTGGACCTGCGGCGTGCGATTCGAAAGCATGTCTTCCGTGAGCGACTGGCGCGAAAAGGGCGCGGGCTTGGTCGGCAGCGGCTGAGTCGCGGCGGCTACTTCTCCTGGAATCGGGCTCGCTGGATAGCCGCGATACTCGATCGGAAAGAGCGGTTTGCCCGTCGCGCGGTCGAACAGGTAAAGCCAACCTTGCTTGCTCGGCTGCACCACCGCGTCAACCTGCCGGCCATCATGCTTCACAGTCACGAGCACGGGAGGCGATGGGAAGTCGCGATCCCAAATGTCGTGGCGCACCGCTTGAAAATGCCAGACGCGCTCGCCGGTCGCGGCCTTAAGAGCAAGCAGTGTGTTGGCGAAAAGATTGTCGCCGACACGATCCGCGCCGTAAAAGTCCGAGGCCGCCGAACCGGTCGGAACGTAGACGATGCCGCGCTTCTCGTCGAGCGCCATGCCGGGCCAACTGTTCGCCGAGCCGCTATAGGTCCACGCGTCTTTCGGCCAGGTCTCGTAACCGGTCTCGCCGGGATGAGGGATCGTGTGAAAGGCCCAGCGCAGCATCCCGGTCCGCACGTCGTAGGCGCGGATGTCACCGGGCGGCGCGGGCAATGACTCGGGATTGCGCCCGCCGGTAATCAACAAATCCTGATAGATGATGCCCGGCGTCGTGAGCGCAATGGACTGCGCGGCAGCTTCGCGCCCCAGACCTTCGCGCAGATCGATCCGGCCGTCTTTGCCGAACGTCGCGACGGGCTTGCCCGTTGCGGCATCGAGCGCGTATACGTAGCTCTGCACCGCGGCGAAGATGCGCCGGTCATTTCCGGATGCCCAGTAGGTGACGCCGCGATTCGGACCGCGTCCGGCGATTCCGGAATCGAACTTCCAGCGCAGCTCTCCGGTAGCGGCGTCGAGAGCGACAATCTTGTGTGTGGGCGTGACGGCGTAGAGCACGCCGGCGACAATAATTGGTTGCGTCTGCGGATCGCCGCGTCCTTCACCGGTATCGTAGGTCCAGGCGACGCGGAGACGGCCCACGTTCGAGCGATCGATCTGCCGCAAATTGGAAAAGCGCGTCCCCGCAGGACCGCCTCCATATGCCGGCCAGTCCGCGGCCGACAGGCTACAGGCGAAGAGCACACACGCGGCGATCACGCTACGCATCGACGTCTATTCTTTCTCGCCCCAGATCCAGCGCGAGAACCATTTGTAATTCTCTTCCATCACCGCCATCTGCTGCTTGGGCTTATCGATGCCGTGTCCGAATCCTTTATAGACCACCATCTTCACCGGCACGCCGCGATCTTCGAGCGCCTGCTGCAGCTCGTAGGCGTTGGGGATCGGCACGCGCTTGTCGAGCTCGCCGTGCTGGATCAGTGTCGGCGTCCGCGCGGCCTTCACGTAGGAGATTGGCGAAGTCTTGCGGTAAATCTCGGGATCGCCCCAGGGCGTGGCCTTCAGATATTGGCGCGGGAAGGGATGGATGTCGGTATTCACGTAATAGGCCATCCAGTCGGCGATGCCCGGCCCGACCGAAGCGGCCTTGCAACGGCCGCCGGAACGGGGAACGGAACCCCGATGTAGTCCCCCCCGCTACCAACCCATCGCGCCGACGCGGTCGCGGTCGACGATGCCCATCGCGATGAGATGATCGACGCCCGAGATCACGTCCCAATAGTCGCCGACGCCGAGATTGCGAACGTTGAGCGAGCGGAACTTCTCGCCGTATCCCGCCGATCCGCGATAGTTGGGACGCAGAATCACCGCGCCCTTCGCCGCGAACATCTCAAGAGGATACGTCCGGTCGCCCGACGGGACGGCGCGGTCGACGCCGGTGGGTCCGCCGTGAATCACGACCAGCAGCGGATACTTCTTGCCGGCCTGAAAATCGGCTGGCTTGATCAGCACGCCCTCGATCGGTGTGCCGTCCTGCGACCTCCACTCGATGATTTCGCGCGTGGCCAGGCGCCAGTCCTTGAGCTGGTCGCCCATCGATGTGAGTTTTTTCGGCGTGAACGGCTTGGCGGAAGATACGAACACCTCGGAGTAGACGGCGGGACCCGAGCCCGCGCCGTCGGCGACGAACGCCATTTGCGCAAAGTCCTTGGTGAAGGAAAACCCCGCGAAGGCGCGGGGCAGGGGACCGGTGACGCGATCAATCGCTTTCGTCGCCGGGTTCAACCGGAACAGATGCGAGTAAGTCTTCTGCAGCGAGGTGAAGTAGATGCCGTCGGGCGACCAGGCTACGATCGACGGATCTTCGTCGAAAGCTTGCGTCAGCACACGCGGCGTTCCGCCTTCGGAAGAGACAACGGCGATGCGCGTGTTTGCGTAGAAGAAAAACTCCTGGCCGTTGGAAGTCTGGAACGCGATTTCCTTTCCGTCCGGCGACCAGACCGGATTGGAATCTGGTCCTTTGGTATCGACGATCTTCTTTACCAGGCGATTCGTAACCCTCGCGACGTAAATGTCCTGGGTGTCGCTCGAGCCGAGATCGGGATCGCGCGCCGCGCTGAAGGCGATCCACTGCGAGTCGGGCGACCAGGAGAAACCGCCGACCGTGTAATCCTGCCCGCTAGTGAGGCGAAGTGATTTTTCCGGCGCATCCACATTCAGCATCCAGAGATGCGTCATGGTGTAATCGCTCTTCACGACTTCGTACTCGCCGTACTTTTCTTTGCGGTCTTTGCGATCCTGCGATTCGGCGTCCGGCTCGGTGTAGGCGATGCGCAATCCGTCGGGCGACCAATGGAAGGCCGTCACGCCGGTCACGGACTTGGTGAGTTGCATGGCTTCGCCGCCGCTCGTCGAGATGACATAGATCTGGCGCTTGGCCTCGCGGTCGGAAAGAAACGCCAGCCGCTTGCCGTCGGGCGACCACTCGGGCGAGGTGCTCGACTTCTTGGTGTTCGTATACTGAGAGCGCTGGCCGGTGGATACATCGACGCCCCAGATCTCGTTCTTGAAGCTGTTGTCTTCCCAGTTAGCCTGCTGCACCTGGTAGACGACAAACTTCCCGTCGGGCGAGATGCGCGGGCTCGACGCGGACTTGAGACTCAGCGACTGCTCCACGGTGGGCGTTTGCGCCGCAACTGCGGCGGCGAGGAAAAGCAGGGCGATCGTGTTCTTCATGCCAGCAAGGGTAACATATGTTAAATTTGTAGATTCACTTCGCACTCATGGAGATTCCGGTTGGAACAGACGCTGCGCCGCACGGCCCTGCACGCCGTCCATAAGAAGCTCGGCGCCAAGATGGTGGATTTCGGCGGCTGGGACATGCCCGTCGAGTACAGCGGCATCACGCGCGAGCACGTGGCCGTGCGCACCGCCGCGGGACTCTTCGATGTCAGCCACATGGGCGAGATCGAAGTGCGTGGCCCGGCGGCCTTGGCGCTCGTCCAGAAAGTCACTTGCAACGACGCCGCTCGCCTCGCCGACGGCCAAGCTCACTACTCCGGCCTGATGTATCCGCAGGGCACGCTGGCCGACGACATGCTCGTCTACCGAGTGGCCGGCGATCACTACTTCCTCGTCGTCAATGCCGGCAATCAGGACAAAGACTACGATTGGCTGGTCTCGAACAACAGCATGGGCGCGCAGCTTGAAAACGCCGGCGCGCGCTACAGCCTGCTGGCCGTGCAAGGTCCGCACGCGCAGGAGATTTTGCAGCCGCTCACCGACGCGCCGCTCTCTCCGGTGAAATACTACTGGTTCACGCATGGACGCGTCGCCGGCGTCGACTGCCGCATCGCGCGCACCGGATACACGGGCGAGGATTGCTTCGAGCTCTTCTTCTCGCCCGAGCATTCCGAAACCCTCTGGAACAGACTGATTGAAGCGGGCGCCGGTACGGGCATTCTTCCTTGCGGCCTTGGAGCGCGCAACACGCTGCGTCTCGAAGCGGGCATGGCGCTCTACGGGCACGAGATCGACGCTTCGCACACGCCGCTCGAAGCCTGTCTCGACCGCTTCTGCAAGCTCGACAAGGGCGAATTTCTCGGACGCGATGTGCTGCTCAAGCAGAAGACCGACGGGCTCAAGCGCAAGCTCGTAGGACTCGAGATGATCGATCGCGGCATCGCCCGCGACGGCTATCCGGTCTATCTCGACACGGCCGGCGATCCCGCGGGCTTCGTCACCAGCGGCTCGCCCGCGCCGTTCTTGAAAAAGAACATCGCCTTCGCCTATCTTCCCATTGGACACACCGAGGTCGGCCTCACGGTCTACGTCGGCGTGCGCGCGCAGCAGCGGGTCGCCGCGCGCATCGTTCCCACGCCTTTCTACAAGAGGAAAAAAAGCTCATGACCTATCACCGCCACTATCGATACACCAAAGAGCACGAATGGATCAGCGTGGAAGGCGACATCGGAACCGTCGGCATCACCGATCACGCGCAGGACGCGCTGGGCGACATCGTCTACGTCGATCTCCCCGCCGTGGGCACGAAGTGCGAAGCGATGAAGCCTTTCGGAACGGTCGAGTCGGTGAAGGCTGTCTCGGAGCTGTTTTCGCCGGCCTCGGGGGAAGTTACGGAAATCAACGAGACCCTCAAGGACAAGCCCGAGCTGCTCAACACCGATCCGCACGGCGAGGGCTGGCTCATCAAGCTGCGCCTCTCGAACAAGGTCGAGATCAGCCAACTGCTCTCGGCCGAAGAGTACAGCGAATATACCGAAGCTGAGAAAGAGAAGTAATGCGCTATCTGCCGAAATCGGAGAGCGAGCGCCGCGAGATGCTTCACGCCATGGGCGTGGCCCAGGTGGAGGATCTCTTCTCGCAGATTCCCGCGGAGATCCGCTTGAATCGCGAGCTCGAGCTGCCCGCCGGAAAATCGGAGTTCGAGATTCTCGATTATTTCAAGGATCGCGCCCGCGAGAACGCGCCCGGTTACGTCAGCTTCCTCGGCCCGGGAGTATATCAGCACTTCCGGCCCGTGGTGATCGACGCGATGATTTCGCGCAGCGAGTTTTAATCCCGATACACGACCTACCATGCATGAGTCCCGCAAGGACAGCCCCACTCCACGTTCCGTTTACAGA
>CAZRND010000022.1:21886-26065 GCA_964601345.1 uncultured Acidobacteriota bacterium
TTACTCCAGCTACACGCCCTACCAGGCCGAAGTCGCGCAAGGCACGCTCCAGGCCATCTTCGAGTTTCAAACGATGATCTGCCAGCTCACCGGCATGGAGGTGGCGAATGCCTCGATGTACGACGGCTCGTCCGCGTTGCCGGAAGCGGTGATGATGGCCGCGCGCGTGACGGGACGCTCGCGAGCGCTGGTCTCGCGCGCCGTGCATCCCGAATATCGTCAGGTGCTCGGAACGTATGCGCAACATCAGGGCCTGAAGGTGGAGGAATTCGGCTACAACCGCGAGACGGGCCGGGCCGAGTTGCCGGATGGCGCGAGCGATGTAGCCGCGATCGTGGTGCAGTCGCCGAATTTCTTCGGGATCATCGAAGACGTGGCCGCCGCTGCCGAGCGGGCTCATGCCCACGGCGCGCTGCTGATCGTGGTGATCACGGAAGCGATTTCGCTCGGCCTGTTGCGACCGCCGGCCGAAGCCGACATCGTAGCGATGGAGTCGCAAGCATTCGGCATCGCGCCGAGCTACGGAGGACCCTACGCGGGCGTCATCGCCACACGCGAGAAGTTCGTACGCCAGATGCCGGGCCGCCTCGTGGGCCAGACCGTGGACTCCGAGGGCCGGCGCGGCTTCTGCCTGACGCTCGCGACTCGAGAGCAGCACATCCGCCGCGAGAAGGCCACGTCGAACATCTGCACGAACCAATCGCTGTGCATGCTCATGGCGACCATCTTCATGTGCGTCTACGGTAAGGCTGGATTGCGCGCGCTGGCCGTGCGTAATCTCTCGCAGGCGCACTTCGTTTCCGCCAAGTTGCCACTGGTCTTCTCTGGCCCGCACTTCAACGAATTCGTGGTGCGCGCCCCGGCCGGAGCGAATGAAAAGTTGCTGAAAAAGAAAATCGTCGGCGGGTTGGATTTGAAACGCTTCTATCCGGAATTAAGCGACGCGTTGCTCGTCGCGGTGACCGAGGTGCAGCCGAAGAAGACGCTCAGCACGCTGGTTCGCGCCTACAAAACATCATGATTCGAAAAGTTTCCCGCCACCTGAGCCAGAACGAAGGCCTGATCTTCGAGGCCAGCTCGCCGGGCAAGTATGCCTGGCAGTTGCCGCCCGCGGAGGTTCGCGAGCTCGATCCGAAGAAAGTCCTGGGCCGCGAGAATGTGCGTATGGAGATCCCCGACTTTCCGGAAGTCAGCGAAGTCGAAGTGGTCCGGCATTTCACGCGTCTCTCCACCTGGAACCACTCCATCGATTACGGGATGTATCCGCTCGGCTCGTGCACGATGAAGTACAACGGCAAGGTCAACGAGGTCGTGGCCAGGCTGGACGGGATCGCCGGGGAGCATCCTTACCAGCCGGAAGCGTTGTCGCAGGGATGCCTGAAGATTCTGTGGATGCTGCGGCAATACCTGCTCGAGATCACCGGCATGAACGCGCTGACGTTACAGCCCGCGGCCGGCGCCCACGGCGAACTGACGGGCATCCTGCTGGTTCGCGCTTATCTCGAATCGCTCGGAAACCCGCGCAAGAAAATTCTGATCCCCGATTCGGCCCACGGCACAAATCCCG
This sequence comes from uncultured Acidobacteriota bacterium, assembly GCA_964601345.1. Classification (GTDB taxonomy): domain Bacteria; phylum Acidobacteriota; class Terriglobia; order JAJPHL01; family JAJPHL01; genus CAZRND01. The sequence continues at coordinate 23,454 of CAZRND010000022.1, forward strand.
CGACGGCTGTCATCGCCGGATACGCCGTCGAGAACATCCGCTCGAATTCCCGCGGATGTCTCGATCTGGCCGCGCTCGAAGCGGCGGTGAGCGAGGACGTCGCAGCGCTGATGGTCACGAATCCCAATACCCTCGGCATCTTCGAGGAGAACATCGCTCAGGCCGCCGCGATCCTTCACGCCAAGGGCGCGCAACTTTACATGGACGGCGCGAACATGAACGCGCTGGTGGGCGTGGCGCGTCCCGGCGATTTCGGCGTCGACGTGATGCATCCGAATCTGCACAAGACCTTTTCCACGCCGCACGGCCGCCGCCGGCCCGGCGCCGGGCCCGTCCCCGTGAAGAGCCATCTCGAGCCGTTCCTGCCGGTGCCGGTGCTTCGCGAAACGGGCGACGGAAAGCTTACGCTCGACGAAAAACGCGCGCAGTCGATCGGCCGCGTCCGCGCCTACGTGGGCAACTTCGGAGTGCTAGTGCGCGCGCTCGCTTATTCGCTCGCGAACGGCCGCGACGGTCTCAAGCAGACGACGCAAGACGCTGTCCTGAACGCGAACTACATCCGCAAGAAACTCGAGGACCTTTACGAGCTGCCTTACACCGGACCGTCGATGCACGAGTGCGTCTTCAACGACGCTCGCCAGACCAAGCACGGAGTCCACACCGGCGACATCGCCAAGCGGCTCATCGACTACGGCTTCCATCCTTATACGGTGAGCTTCCCGCTGATCGCCCACGGCGCGATGATGATCGAGCCGACCGAGACGGAGAGCAAGGAAGAGCTCGACCAGTTCATCGACGCGCTCCGCGAGATCGCCCGCGAGACGGTGGAGGAGCCCGAGACCGTCCTGAAAGCTCCGCACTGGGCGCGTGTTTCGCGAATGGACGAGGTCACCGCCGCGCGCCGCCCCATCTTGCGCTGGAAGCCTCCCGCCGGCTAAATCCCGCCCGATGTCTGGTTTGGCACCCGGTCCTTGGAACGGGCCACCGGATCATGTACACTGGAGTGAGGAGCACCTCATATGAGCAAGCTGAGATTTGCGCTTTTGGTTCTCTGCGTCGGCCTGACTCTGCAGGCACAATCTCTGGGCGATGTCGCGCGCACGGTGCGCGCGCAGAAGGCGTCCGCGCCCAAGGCGAAGCGGACGTTCAACAACGACTCGCTGCCCAAGGACGGCACCATCAGCACGCCGAACGCGACCCCGGCTCCTCCTCCGCCCCCGGCCGGAACCGCCGCTGCCGCCGCACCCGCCAAGGACGCGAGCAAAGACGCGGATGCGGCCAAGGCCGAGGAAGCCGCCTACAAGGCGAAATTCGCGGAATTGAAGAAGACGCAAACTGAGGAAGAACGGCGCCTCGATCTTCTGCAGCGCGAGTTGAACATGGCGCAGGTGCAGGCGTATTCCGATCCGAACAAAGCGCTCAAGGAACAGTTCGATCGCAGCGAGCTGAAGAACCGCACCGCCGAAATCGACACGCAAAAGCAAGCCGTGGCGAAAGCCAAGCAGGCCATCGCCGATCTTCAGGAAGAGCTTCGCAAGAAAGGATTGCCTGCGGGCTGGGCGACTCCTTAGACCGCAAAGACATGGATGACCGGCTGCTTCTGGTCGAGGACAAGGCCGAGTTGCGCCAGATGCTCAAGCTGGCCCTCGGCAAAGCCGGCTTTGAAGTGCATGAAGCAGCCGACGGGCTCGAAGGCATCCGCCTCGCTTCCACCGCCCCGTTTGCCGTCGTTCTTACCGACCTGAAATTGCCCGGCGCCTCGGGCATCGACGTTCTCAAGAAAGTCCAGGAAATCGACTCCGGCATCCCCGTCGTGGTGATGACCGCCTACGGCTCGATCGACGAAGCGGTGATGGCCATGAAGGAAGGCGCCTACGATTTCATCCAGAAGCCGGTGGACCTGGAGCATCTGCGCTTGCTGCTGAAGCGCGCTGTCTTCCAGCAACAACTGGTGCGCGAGAATCTTCTGCTGAAGGAAGAGGTCGCCGAGCACTTCGGATTTCCGCGGATTCTCGCCGAGGATCCCGGCATGGTCGCGGTGGCGCGCGAGCTACAAAAAGTAGCGCAATCGGAGACCACCGTGCTGCTGCTCGGCGAGAGCGGCACTGGCAAAGAGCTTTTCGCGCGCGCGTTACATCAACTGAGTCCGCGGCAAAAGCAGACCTTCGTGGCGATCAACTGCGCGGCGATTCCCGAAGGGCTCGTAGAAAACGAATTGTTCGGGCATGAAAAAGGCGCATACACCGGCGCAAACGCCCGCAAGATCGGCCGGTTCGAGCTGGCGCACCGCGGCACCATCTTTCTGGACGAAATCGGCGAGCTGCCCGTGGCCGTGCAGGCGAAAATCCTTCGCGTGATCGAGGAGCGGTCCTTTGAGCGCGTCGGCGGGCTGCAAACCATCGAAGTGGATGTTCGACTGGTGGCCGCCACCAACCGCGACTTGCAGCGCGCCGTGCAGGAAAAGACTTTTCGCGAGGATTTGTACTTCCGCATCGCTCCGCTGCCGATCACGATCCCCCCGCTGCGGGAACGCGGCCAGGACAACCTGCCTCTGGGCCGCGCCTCCCCTGAAGGGTTCCCCCCGCATGTACAACAAAGAGAAAAATAGAAAC
>CAZRND010000023.1:0-10175 GCA_964601345.1 uncultured Acidobacteriota bacterium
GCAAAAACAGGAACGCCGCGAGCAACTCGAATCGGCCTATCGCAACCAGCGCGAGCGCATCGAGCAGCTCGAAGCGTTCATCAATCGCTTCCGTTACCAGGCCACCAAGGCCAAGCAGGTGCAGAGCCGCATCAAGGAACTGGACAAGATCGAACGGATCGAGGTTCCGCCCGAGGAAAAAGCGATCCATTTCCGTTTTCCGCAGCCGAAACCAAGCGGGCGCGCGGTGGCCGAGTGCCGGGATGTCGCGAAGAGTTACGGCGAAAAGGAAGTCTTCCGCGGCGCGCGATTCGTGATCGATCGCGGCGACCGGGTGGCGCTGGTGGGCGTCAACGGCGCCGGAAAATCCACGTTGATCAAGCTGCTCGCCGGCACGGAGCGCGCGACGGAAGGTACTCTATCGCTCGGACACAACGTCGAGCCTGACTACTTCGCGCAGGACCAGTACAAAGAACTCGATCCGCAGGCCCGGCTCATCGACGACCTCTGGGAAGCCGCGCGCGGCCTCACGCAGACCGAGGTTCGCAGCCTGCTCGGCTGCTTCCTCTTCACCAAGGACGATGTCTTCAAGCCGATCGGGGTGCTCTCGGGAGGCGAACGGAATCGCTACGCCCTGGCGCGGATGCTGGTGCATCCCTCGAATTTCCTCCTGCTGGACGAGCCGACGAACCACCTCGATATGCGCGCCAAAGACGTGCTGCTCGAATCGCTCCAGGATTTTTCCGGCACCGTAGTCTTCGTCTCGCACGATCGATATTTCATCGACAAGCTGGCCACGCGGGTGTTCGAAATCGCCGATGGCGGCGTCCATGTGTTTCCGGGCAATTACGAAGACTATCTGTGGCGAAAGAGCCGCGAGGGGGAGACGCCCGCGACCGAGACGGCGGCGGTTCCGACGCCGGCCGCCGCTGCGGAATCGGAGAACAAGCCGAAGAAGCTGAACCCGATCAAAGTCCGCCAAATGGAAGAGAAGCGCCATGAAGTCGAGGAACGAGTGGCCAAATGCGAGGCCGAAATCTCAGAGTGCGAAGGGGGCTTGCATCAGTTCGTCAGCGCCACTGAATCTGTGCGCTTGGCGAAACTTCTCGAGCAGAAGCGAAAGGAACTTGCGGCGCTGATGGCGGAATGGGAAGAGCTTTCGAGGACCATCGAAGAGCCGTCAGCGGAACTTAAATGAAGCAATCATCTTGCCCATCACGCTGGACTTGAACTGGTAGGCTTCTTCGCTGGTAACGCCGATGAAGCCGTAGTGATTCTTTCCGTCCGCCAGGTTCACCGCCACGCCGTGCCACTCGCGGCCGTCCGCCATGCCGCGAAAACTGCGCCGGATGGCGGGCAATCCCGCGACCGTGACCTGCTCTTCCGGCCTTTTCTCGTAGTCGCTGTAGAGCTTCTTGAGCGCCGCATCGAGCACCGCGGCGTAAGCCGCCGGCGGGCCGTCGAAGACGACGCTGCCGATCAGCATCACGGTGGCTTCGTCCTCCGTGCCCATCACGGCAACGGCGCTTGGCACGCTCTGGGCCGCGGTCTCGAGCACCTTCCAGTTCGGCGGCTTGAACATCTCGAATCCAAAGCTGTCATTGATGTAGGTGCTGCCCTCGACATGCTCCTGAATCTTGCCGCCGGGCGCTTTCCGTTCCTGAATCGCGGGCGGAGGCGGTGTCGCGCGCGCGTTGACAGGCGCGGGACGCGCAACCGGAGGCGGGACGGCGTCTTTCTCGGCGGGCTTTTCGGGCGGCTTCGATTCGGCCGGCTTCGCTGTGGTCATCTCGATGCGCGCGACTTTGTCTTTGCGCACCAGAGCAACGCCGAAGTCGGTTTCGACTCGAAACGATCCTTTTTCCATTCCCGTGATCGTGCCGCTGATCTTCTTGCCGTCGAGCAAGACGAGATCGTCGGCCGCGAGAAGCGCCGTGCCCAGGAGGATGAATGCGACGGCTCTCATACCCTTCGGGTGATTTTATCACTAAGCGGCCGGGCCAGATTGCCGCGGCGGCCGATGGCGACGGCTTCGAGCCCGAGCCACGAGGCCAGTGTGCGGAGTTCCGCCGCCAGCGGCCCGGCGACGTCAGCGGCCTTGGTGTGCGGCTCGACATACGACGCGAGCACGTCGAGACGGCGCGCCGCGCGATCGGCCTTCAGGTCGACGCGAGCCACCAGACGGTCGCCGAGCAGGAAGGGCAGGACGTAGTATCCCCACTTGCGCTTCGGCTCAGGGACAAAGATTTCGATGCGATAGTCGAATTGGAAAAGACGGGACACGCGATCTCGAGTCCACAGGACCGGATCGAACGGAGAAAGAATCGTGGCCGCCGCGACCTTTTTCGGCGCCGGCGCGTCCTTGTGGAGATACGCCTTCTCGCGCCAGCCTTCGACGCGGACCTCGCGCAATTCCCCCGACTCCACCAGCTCGGCGATGCGCGGACGCGCTTCGCCGAGCTTCATGCGGTAGTAGTGAGCCAGATCGCCCGCCGTGGCGACGCCGTGCGATCGCGCGGCGCGCCGCAGCAGCTCGCGCATGGCGTCCTCGCGGCTCACTTGTCGCGCGCGATGTTTGGCCGGGATCACGCGTTCGGTAAGATCGTAAACGCGCGCGAAGTTTGGCTTGCGATCGGCAACGGCTAGCAGGCCGCTGCCGAAATGCGCCTCGAGCAGCGCCCGCGGAAACGACTGCCACGAGTCCGTCATGACGGGCCGGCCGCCTTCGAGTTCGGGCAAATCGGACGGCAGGATCGGCCCCTTGGCGCGCACCCGCTCGAGCACGCGATCGACATACCCGGAATGGCGCGCCATCAGCCGCTCGAAGCCGTAGGGGCGGACGCGATGCGTTTCCCGGCGGTAGCGCAGAAGCGGCCACGCGTCCATGGGAACGATCGACGCTTCATGGGCCCAGTGCTCCGTGAATTCACGGCGGCGGTAGACCAGATCGTCGAGCAGGGATTTCTGATAGCCGCCCAGACGCGAGAAGAGCACCAGGTAATGCGCCGGCATCAGCACATTCACGTAGTCGATCTGTAGCAATCCGAGCCTGCGGATCACGTCGCGAACGTGCGAAGTCCCGACACCGCCGCTCGGCCGCGGACGGTCGAGCCCTTGCGCAGCGAGGGCGATGCGGCGCGCCTCGCACGAGGAGAGCAAACGCGGTTTCAACCGGAACTACGGGTGCGGATGAGACTGGTAGCGGTGGTCGCAGGACGGGCAACTGGCCGCCGCGTCCATGGTCCAGTACACGTGAGTCGCCGTCTTCGAGCCGTCCTGGTTGGAGCGTTCGTACGTCGTGCTCCGTCCGTCGTGGGATTGCTTCATCAGCATGCCCCAACTGTTTGGATCGTCATTGATGTCAATGTCAGCCTTGGACGTGGCGCCGGACGATGACGACACCGTTGTGAAGCTGTCGACGTGATTGTAGATGGTCGCCAATTCCTCGAAATCGTGACGGTTGGGAGTCGTGCTCAGCGTGCTGCCGGCGTTGGCGCCCGTGTTCGAAAAATAGTCCATGCAGGTGTTCAAGGAAGAGCCGTCGGTGGACTGATGGTCGAGTCCAAACGTGTGGGCCATCTCCTGGCACACGACATGCTGCTTTTCATTGGGATTGTTGTACGTACTCAAATTGAAGTAGCTGTCGTTCATCTTGGCCGAGCCCTGCGTGATGTGGATGCCGCCTGTAATATTGATGCTGGCCAGGCCAAGCCAGCCATTGTAGCCGTAGTTGCCGTTGCATAACTGCGTGGTTCCCGCAACCATCTTGCAATTCCCTTTCGATTGCCCGGAAACGACCGCGGTGAGAAGCGGGTCGGCTCCGGTCCAGCCCCAGTTCGTCGGGCTATTCCAATCCGACGATGCCTTCGCGAGATACGGCGACCAGGATGCCGACATGTTGTTTCCGAGCTTCAGGGTAAACTGCGGCGTCTGCCGCGCCCAATGGTACCCGCCCCAAGAATGGTTCGCGAGCGCGACAACCGCGCCAAAAGCGATTAGCGCTGCAGCCAGGATCATCAAGCGCCGAAAGTTAACGAAAGTCATTGAACTCCCCCTTAGTACGCCCAACGATCATAGTGAATCACGAAGCGCGATTGCAAGGTCCAAGCCGAGTCCTTTGGTCCTAGTACTTCTCCTTGAAGGCGTCGTGGTATCATCTTAGGAAAGAGGAAGCCAATGCCGAAGCGCCTGTCGTTTGCATTCCTGTTCCTTCTTCTGGGCGGTCTGACGATCGCAACCCTGCTGGGCCAGGACGGTCCAAAACCCGCGCCGACCGGAACGGTGGTTCCGAAGAAGAGCACGCCGCCCGCCGATCAGCAGCCGACGACGAGCGGCCCGAAGCCCGAAGTGGGCGAAACCGTAGTTGTCCCGCGGCTCAACCGGCCCCCGCAGAAAGTGAAGCCCAAACAGCCCAGCGACAAGGGACCGGATGGCGGGCAGCCCTTCTCGATCAACGTCAACGTGGACCTCGTCACGCTCGACGCGATCGTGCAGAACAATCGCGGGCAATTCATCCCCGGGTTGAAGAGGGGAAATTTCCGCGTTCTTGAAGACGGCGTCCCGCAGCAGTTGCAGACCTTCGACGCCAGCGAAGCGCCCATGACCGTAGTGCTGGTGGTGGAGTTCAACAACCTCTTCCAGCGCTACTACAGCGAGATGTGGTATCAGACCCTCACCGCCTCCTACGGCTTTGTGCAGACGCTGCGAAAGGAAGACTGGCTGGCCATCGTCGCCTACGACCTGAAGCCGGAGATCCTGCTCGACTTCACGCAGAACAAAGAAGCCGCGCAGGGAGCGCTTTCCCGCCTGCGCTTCCCAGCCTTTTCCGAAGCCAACCTCTTCGACACGCTCGACGATACGCTCGCGCGCATGAAGGACGTCGCGGGCAAGAAAGGCATCGTACTCGTCTCGACCGGCATCGATACCTTCAGCAAGATCACCTACGACAAGGTGATGAAGAAAGTGAAGGAAGGCGAAGTGCCGATCTATCCGATCAGCATCGGGCAGGTGATTCGCGAACTGGCCGACGCGCGCGGCATGATGAGCCCTCTGGCGCGCATGGACTTTCTGCAGGCCGACAACGCCTTGAAGACCTTCGCCAACGATTCCGGAGGGCATGCCTGGTTCCCGCGCTTCTACGGCGAGTTCCCCAGCATCTTTCAGGAAATCTCCTCGCTGATGCGAAACCAGTACACGCTCGGCTACGTGCCCGCGAACGCCGTCAAGGACGGAAAATATCGCAAGCTCAAGGTGGAGCTGGTGGACGACAACGGCAATCCTCTGAAAGTGGTGGACGAAAAGGGCAAGGACGTCAAATACAAGGTCACGGCCAAGGCGGGCTACTACGCCACCAAGGGCGAGCCGGTCGTCAACTAAGTTTGGTTACGGCTGCAGAGCGCCGGTAAACCGCTTCAGGGCTGCTTCGTTCACCGTCAGCCGCCCTTCTTTCTTAAGGCGGTCTTTCAACTGATCGACAAAGAGCTCGAAGGCTATGTTGCGGCGGCCTTCCATCATGGAGTTGCGCATCGAAGGCCGTCCCAGCTTCACGACCTCCTCGGGAGAGAACTGCTGTTCGGTCACGGTGTAGACGAGCATCCCCGACGGCGCCGAAAACGGTCCGGCGATCTCGCCGACCTTCACGTGGAAGGCGGATTCCGGGAAACCCGGGATCGAGCCCACTTCATTGATGCGTGAATCGCGGTTCATTGGATCGCTGGGCTTCACGGTGAGCTTGAGGGCCGCGGCCGCCTTCTTCAAGTCGGAGAGCGACTTCGCCTTCGCCGCCAGATCGTCGGAACGCGTCTTGAGGAGCTGGGCGGCGCGATCGGTTTTGTAGTCGTTTTCCACGCGCACGCGCACTTCGGCGAGCTCCGCCTGGCGCAGCGGAGTGATCTGGTCTACGTGCACCACCGCGTGATTCTTGCCGACCGGGACGATCGCGCTGGTCTCGCCGGCCTTCAGCGCAAAGATCGCTTGGTCGAGCGGCGGCGGAGACCCAATGCCGACGATATCGTCGCCGAGAGCGTGATTGTTCGCCTGTATCACCGTGAGCTTCATCTCGGCGGCCACGGCCTCGACACTCTTGGGATTGCGGCGCACCGCCGCGTCGAGGCGGTCGGCGGTCTCCGCCGCCACTCGCTCGCCCTTCTCCTGCTTGATCTGCGGCAGAATCTGCGCGCGCACTTCCTCAAACGTCTGCTGGTGGGCGCGCTTGCGTCCGGTGGCCTTGAGAATCTGGAATCCGTACTGAGTCTTGATCACGTCGCTGATCTTGCCCACTTCGAGCGCGAAGGCGGCTTTCTCGACGTCGCCCACCATCATGCCGTGGGTGATCCAGCCGACGTCGCCGCCCTTGGCCACCGTGTCGGTGTCCTCGGAACTCTGCTTCACCAGAGCGGCAAAGTCCTCGCCGCCGCGCGCTTTTTGCAGAACCTCGCCGATCTTCTTTTCCTGGTCCTTCACCTGCTCCGGCGTCTTGCCGACCGTCTTAAGCAGGATGTGCGAGATCTGCACGCTGTCCTCCACCTTGTAGCGGACCTTGTTGCGGTCGTAAGACTGCCGCAGCTCGGCCTCGGTGACGTCGATGTTCTCTTTCACCTTGTCTTGATCGAGGTAGACGATCTTCACGTTCCGTTTTTCGGGAACCGTGTAGTCTTTATGATTCTTGTCGAAGAAGGCCTTCAGCTCCGGTTCGGTCACTTTCACTTCGGCGGTGAAATCGGAGGCCTTCACAAGCACGTAGTCGAGCTTCACCTTGTCGTTCGTGTTGCGGAACTCCCGGTCGAGGTCGGCATCGCTGATCACGATCGAGTCGGTGATCAGGCTGCGGAGCTTGTCGACCAGGAGCGACTCGCGAATGTTGTCCTCGAACTGCTGTACGGTCATCCCGGTGCGGGTCTCGACGATCTCGCGGTATTTGTCCACGCCGATGAATTGCCCGCCCGGAAAGAACGCGCTGTTCTGGCGCAAGGCGTCGGCGATTTCATTGGGGGTGGCATCGAAGCCGAGGCGCTTGGCTTCATACAGAATGGCTCGGTTCGACACCTGCTGCTGGAAGACTTGCGGGGCGTAGAAAGGAAGCATGCTCGCCGGCAGGCGATTCCCGGCCGTCAATTGCTGCAGTTGTTTCTGGAGGTCCGTGGTGGTGATGGTCGCGCCGGCAACCTTAGCCAGCGTTTGGGCGTCATCGGTGGCCGAGGACGAAGTGATCCCCGGAATCAGGTAGGCCACCATCGAGAGACAAACCATCAGCAACAAGCCGCCCAGAAGATACCGAACCGCGGTATCCTTGCGGCGAAAAAAAGAAAACATAGCAACCTTTCATATTCCCGCGAGACTTCCTGCCTCGGAGCCCCAAGGTGTACCGGGACAGGCACGGGACAAACTAAAATTATAACAGCTATAATGGGACTTGAGGTGGAACATGTCGATGAAGACTGCCTTTGCTGTGCTCATCGGGACCCTGCTGCTGGTTTCCCTGCTCTCCGCGCAGGGCGGCACACAGGGCGGCTCGGTCGCCGACCGGGCCTACAACAACGGTTATCAGGCTGGATTCAAGCTCGGGAAGGCGGACGGAAAGTCCGGCAAGCCCGAGGATTTCCAGGAATCCTCCGTATACCGGCGCGCCACCGACGGCTGGAAAGAAGAGACCGGCGATTTTGAGACGTATCGCACCAACTTCAAAGCCGGATATGCCGATGGCTACAAGGACGGCCATAAGGAAGGACGCGGCGGCGGAAGCTCCGCTCCCGCACCGGCGGCCGCGCCGAGACCTCTCTATCCGCCGCCCGCGACGCTGCCGGCGCTGACGCCCGCCGCGGCCGCTGATGAAGCTTTCAGCAACGGATATCGCGAAGGCTATCCCAAGGGCAAGAGCGACGAAGCCGGACCGCCTCGCGCCACCGAGACAGCGGCCTATCGCGACGCCAACCACGGCTACGATCCCAGCCGGTTCCCGGCGTTCGACGACTATCAACTGAACTTTCGCCAGGGATATGAAGCCGGATACTCCGACGGACACACCGGACGCGCCAGCAATCCGCGTCGCGACGCGATGCGCGCTGTCCAGCCCCGCAATGACGGAAGAAATGACGGCAGACTGATGCATCCTACTACGCCGGCGCCCGCAGCCGCGGCTCCGGCGCCCACGCCCGCTCCGGCTCCGACGACCACAACGATTTCCGACGGGACCATTCTGCGGTTGCGCCTCGAAAACACGATCAGCACGCGTACCAGCCGGCAGGGCGATCGCTTCACCGCGACCGTGACCGAACCGATCTACGTGCCCGGATCGAGCGAGATCGCGATTCCGATCGGGACCAAGGTCGCCGGCGTTGTGACGCAGGTCGAGCGCCCCGGCAGAGTCAAGGGCACCGCGCAACTGCACATGCGCTACGAAACGCTGACGCCTCCCGGCGGACCGGAATATCCTCTGCAGGCGACGACGTCAGGCCTGCAGGACAAGAACAAAGCCAAGGTCGATGAGGGCGAAGGCAGCGTCAAAGGACCCAAGTCCACGGGCCGCGACACCGCGGAAGTCGCCGGCGGCGGCGCGCTCGGCGCGATCATCGGCGGCATCGCCGGCGGCGGCAAGGGCGCCGGCATCGGCGCGGCGATCGGCGCAGGCGCGGGCCTCGGCGGAGTGCTGATGCAGCGCGGCAAAGAGATCGACCTGCCGAGCGGCACCTCGATGGAAATCCGCCTCATGCACAGTCTGGATATTAAGAAGTAGCTTCGCGCTCGATGGCGGCGAAGAAATCGCCCAGCGATTTCTTCACCGCGACCTCGATCATGCGGTTGCCCACGGCGGCGATCATGCCGCCGACGGTCGCTTCGCCTTCGTAACTCACTTCCGTCCCTTGGGGAGATTCCTTCAAGTCCAGATTGGCCCAGCCGTTCACGAAACTGCCCATACCCTTGCCGCTCATCGTCAGGCGATAGTGTTCGGGAGGACGCGCCTCCTCGATGCGAATATCGCCCTCGACTTTTCCGCGAATCGTCGCCAGCCCCGCGCGCATCTTGATGCGGAACGCGCCCGCGCCCGCGGGCGTGATCTCGTCGCAACCGGGGATCGCGCGATGCAGCACCGTCGGATCGACAAGCATCGCGTAGACCTTCTCGCGTCCGGCGGAGAATGTGTGGGTCCCGGAAATTTTCATTTCTGCGCGCGGGCCACAGCCTGTTCCAGAGCGCGGCGCGTATGAACGCGCGCCAGTTGCGCACGGTACTCGGCCGAGGCATGCAGATCGCTCAACGCCTCGACGCCCTTGGCGGCTTGCGCGGCCGCGTCCTTCAGGACGCCGGCGTCCGGCTTCTTGCCTTCGAGCTTCTTCTCGACGGCCGTGGCGCGGAAAGCCTTGTCCGCAAGACCGGTGATGCCGACACGCGCGCGGCGGATCGCGCCCTGATCGTCGAGCGACAGGGACACGGCAACGCCCACGACGGCGTACCCGGACGCCGGATGATGGACCTTGATGTAAGTCGACCCGCTGCGCGCGCCCGCAGCCGCGATCCGCACGCGCGTCAGGATCTCGCCCGGCTGCAGCGCCGATTGGAACGTGCCTGTGAAGAAATCCGTCGCGGCAATCGTACGCTCGCCCTTCGAACCCTGCGCGACGATCTGCGCATCGAGCGCGAGGATCGCCGCCGGATAGTCGGCAGCCGGATCGGAGTGCGCGAGGCTTCCGCCGATGGTCCCGCGGTTGCGCACCTGAACGTCGCCGATCTCGCCGGCCGTCTCGCGCAGCAGCGGGCAGGAGCGAGCCAGCACTTCCGAAGATTCCACTTCGGCGTGCGTGGTCAGCGCGCCGATCTCGATGTGCCCGTCTTTCTCGCGGATGCCGCGAAGTCCGTGGACTCCGCCAATGTCCACCAGCACGGCGGGCGCCGAGAGGCGCATCTTCAGCAGCGGGATCAGGCTGTGCCCGCCCGCGAGCAGTTTGGCGTCGTCGCCATGCTTCCCGAGCAGCTCGAGCGCTTCCTCAACGGTGCGAGCGGCCTTGTAATCGAATGGCGTGGCAATCATCGCGCGCCTCCCCTCTTCCCTTGCATCGCTCTCCAGACTTTTTCCGGGCGCAACGGCATGTCGAGATGCCGGACTCCGAAAGGCGAGAGCGCATCCACTACCGCGTTCCCAGCGTCGGGCGCCGATCCCATGGTTCCGGCCCCGACCACGCCCTCCACGCCCACCGGATTCC
>CAZRND010000023.1:10185-26020 GCA_964601345.1 uncultured Acidobacteriota bacterium
CCTTCTCATCCAGCTGCACCGAATAGAACCACGCGTACCCCTCGGCGTCAGCCGGCTGCTGATAAACGGGATCCGGCACGATCGACGCCGCCACCGCCGTGGAGCTGATCGCGATATCCGCGGTAACGGCCACGGTCGCCTGAATCAGCGAGTCGCTGCGCACCGTGGTCGTCGCCGCGTAGCCCCCGGGCGACCGCAGCCCCGGGGGGGTTTGTTCCGATGGTTCCGGCCTCGCCCACGCCCTTCCAGCCCATCGGATTCACGGGCGACGGCGTGCACGTGTGATCCGTAATGAACGACGGCAACTGCCCAGCCTTGGGAACGGCGTAATCCATCAGCGTGCCGGTGACGAGTTGTCCGTTCTCGTCGTACACCACTTCTTCGTAGAAGGCTTGCGCCAGGCCTTGGGCGATGCCGCCGTGAACTTGCCCGCGCACCAGAAGCGGATTGATGATGTTGCCGCAATCGTCGACGCCGACGTACTTGACGACTTCCACGTCACCGGTCTCGGTGTCGACTTCCACGACGCAGACGTGCGCGCCGAAGGGGAAAGTGAAATTCGACGGCTCGAAGAAATGCGTGGCGTCGAGGCCGGGATCGACTCCCGGCGGCAGGTTCTTGGCCACGTAGGCCGCGCCCACGACTTCGCCGAAGGCCAGCGATTTCTTCGGCGACTTCTTGTGGTACACGCGCCCGCCAGCGAAGACAATGTCGGCGGGCTTGGCATTCTTGATGCCGAGCAGGTGCGCGGCGATGGCGGCCATTTTGTTCCTGATTTTTTCCGCGGCGCGATAGAGCGCCGTGCCGCCGACCGCGGTGGCGCGACTGCCGAACGTCCCGATGCCGTAGGGAACTGTGGCGGTGTCGCCGTGCACCACGTTGACGTCTTCGCTCGAGATGCCGAGCATCTGCCCGGCGATCTGCGCGAAGGTGGTTTCTTCGCCTTGCCCGTGCGGCGACGCGCCGGTGAGCACAGTAACCTTGCCCGTCGGCTCCACGCGCACGGTGCAGCTTTCCCATCCGCCCGCGGGCATCGCCGCGCTCGGACCCATCGCGCAGATCTCGACGTAGGTCGAGAGCCCGACGCCGGTGAGCTTCGCGGGCGTGCTACCCGACGTCAGCTTCTTGCGCTCGTCGGCTTGTTTCTTCCGCAACTTGTCGTAGCCCGAAAGCTGAAGCGCCTTGTCGAGACTCTTCTGGTAATTCGCGCTGTCGTAAACGACGCCCGTCGCGCTGGTGAACGGAAACTCCTTGGGCTTCGGGAAATTCTTGCGGCGAACTTCCACCGGATCTTTGCCGAGCTCCGCGGCCACGAGGTCGACGGCGCGCTCGATGAAGTAGGTCGCCTCCGGACGTCCCGCGCCGCGGTAGGCATCAGTCGGAACCTTATTGGTGAAGACGCCGATGATGTCGACCAGCACGGCGGGAATCTTGTAGCAGCCGAGCGCCATCAGGGCCGTCAGCGTCGGGACGAGCGGCGTCAGCAGTTGATGAAAGGCGCCGAGGTCGGCAATGACATTCACCTTGAGGCCGAGGATCGTTCCATCCTTCTTGAACGCGATGTCGATGGTATCGATCTGGTCGCGGCCGTGAATCGTCACCTGCATGTTCTCGCGGCGTCCCTCGGTCCATTTCACCGGGCGCCCGAGTTGCATCGCAAAGTAGGGAGCGAGCCCTTCCTCGGCGTAGACGTTCAGCTTCGAGCCGAAACCGCCGCCGACCTCCGGCACGATGACGCGGACCCGCGTCTCGGGCAGTCCCACCAGGCCGGCGATCTGCGTGCGCAGCAGGTGCGGAATCTGCGACGAAGAATGAACCGTGAGGATGCCTTCTCCCGGCAGATACTCCGCCAGCACCGAGCGCGGCTCCATCGCCACCGGCGCGAGACGCTGGTTGACGATGCGCTGACGAAGGACATGATCGGCTTTCTTGAACGCCGCGGCCACGTCACCGCTTTCGAGTTTGTAGGTGAACGCGATGTTGTCGCTGAACTCGTCGTAGAGACGCGTCGAATCTTTTTGGATCGCCTTCTCAGGATCCACGACGGCGGGCAGCGGATCGTAATCCACTTCGATCAGGTCGAGCGCGTCGCGCGCGATGTAGCGGTCTTCAGCAACGACGGCGGCGACGGGCTGCCCCACCAGGCGGACGCGATCGGTGGCGAGCAATTGCGTAACAGGGCGTTTCAGGCCGGGGATATCGGCGGCGCACGGGATGGGTCCAACCTTGCCGACGATGTCCTTCGCGGTGATGACGCGGAGCACGCCTTTCAGCGCTCGCGCGGCGGTCGTATCGATGCTCTTGATGCGCGCATGCGCGTGCGGGCTGCGAAGCAGGGCCATGAAACAGACGCCTGCGGGACGCAGGTCGTCGGTGTAATGCGAGAGGCCGGCGATGAGCCGGGGATCTTCCTTGCGCTTGAGCGCTTGTCCTACGAGACCTTTGGCGGCGGCAGCCATTTAGCGATCCTCCCCTCTGGCGACGGCAGCGTACGGCGCGGGAGCGTCCGTTCGCGCGGCCGCGGCGCGCGTCTTGCGGCGCACCTTCGCTGCCGCGTTCTGCACGGCGGCGACAATGTGCTGGTATCCGGTGCAGCGGCAGAGATTCCCGGCGATCGAGTGGCGAATCTGCGCTTCGTCCGGATCGTTGTTGTGCGAAAGAAGCTCGCAAGCGGAGAGGATCATGCCGGGCGTGCAGTAACCGCACTGCAGTCCATGCTCTTCCCAGAAACCTTCCTGCACGGGATGGAGATGGCCGTCGCGCGCGAGTCCTTCGACGGTGGTGAGCTCCGCGCCGTTGGCCTGCACGGCGAGTACGGTGCAGGACTTCACGGCTTTGCCGTTGAGCAGCACGGTGCAGGCGCCGCAGATGCTGGTCTCGCATCCGATGTGAGTGCCGGTGAGTCCGAGCGAATCGCGCAGGTAGTGCACCAGGAGCAGGCGCGGCTCAACATCCGCGCTGTGCCGGACGCCGTTGATGGTCATGCTGATGGGGACTTTCAAGAGAACCTCCCAGAGTCCTGAAGCTCTACCGTTTTATCGCCAGTGCGGGGGAAAAGCAAGGGGCCTGATGACAATCAGACGATTTACAGGAACCGAATGGCTGCGCCGAGGCCGCCAAGCGCTTTCGTTCGAGCCGGCTAGCGGAGTCCGGCTGTTCTCCGCAAACGCAAGGAACAGGAAAAAATTGCTTGCTGCCATCACTCTACTTCTAATTTCATCGTATCACTCAGACTGGGGAGGTAAAAGGGGGGCGCGCCTTGAGGGGAAGAAACAAAATGTGTTAGAAAGCGATGACAGAAAATGTCATTCCGCCAAAAAATTTTGCAAGTGGTTGGGAAGAGGCGCGTTCTGCTTGCACTTCCTCAATTGGAAGATTTTGAAGACGAGATTTAGGAGAATGAAGCTCTCCAATTCAAATGCATGGTACTGCGATCTTTCGAGCTAAAGCCTCGACGATCCTGGCGCGTTGTGAGCGCACCGGTATTGCTTGCGGGCTTATGTTCGGGTGCTCGTCGTATTTCTTGCCCGAAAGAAGTCTACCGGCAACTCCCTTCCTCACACCCCCCCATTGTTTGAAGAAGAAGGGAACACCGCTCGTGTGGCACTGGTCACGCAACGAAAGAACCCACTCCTCCTTCATAGGTCGTGCGCCTGGACCGCTTTCACCACCGACGATAACCCAGTTTATGCCACGCAAGTTGACGGGCCCTAGGTCTTCAAGGAGCGGCTCGATCGAAAGGAATCGCACTGCCGCAGGGGCGGCCCTAAGGTGCTCAATTCTTGGCAAGCCAAACCGTCGGTCCTCGACGCTTACGCCCCACCAGATATGACTTCGCCCGACAATTGAGGGTGGATACGAGGAAAGAACTTCCTTGAGACGCTCTGAACGCTTTGTGAGGACTTGATAGACATGCCACTGCGACGCACACATAACTTCAGTTACTAAGTCTATGTACGAGCGAGGAACTCTGTCTTGGAAGAGGTCGCTCATAGAGTTAACAAACACCCTTTTGGGCTGAGGCCACCGGAGCGGCTCTAAGAGTTTCTCGGGTACCAGTCTTAAGTCGAAGCCCTGCTCATACGGATGGCCCGGTACGCCTCGAAAGCGCTCCGCGAACTTCTCGGCGTAGCAATGGGTGCAACCTGGACTAACTTTGGTACAACCGCGGACGGGATTCCAGGTTGCATCCGTCCATTCAATTGAAGACTTTTCTGACATCTGTTTCTTCAGGTAACTCTATGCGCTCACAGCGGGATTCGTCAAGCTCTAATAATGTTATTGCATTTTTTTAGAGCGTGACTTAGCCTCCTATCATGTCCGCCTTTTCTCACACTGTGGGCGACAAGGTGAAAATCAGACACAACGGTTCCGGCGCTGTGTCAAATCGAGGTATCCTGCTCCACGTAGGGCCCACGCGACTTGTCGTGAGACTCACATCTACGGATTCCGTCGTGACAGTTTCTCCAAAACAGGTGACGAACTTCAGCCTAGCTGCGCGTAAGGCCTGGAAGAGCATGCCGGACCGTCAAGTTGGCCGCCCCCGAGGCAGCAAGGTCTGCGATCGAATCTCAGTAACCATTCGTCTGGACCGCTCCTTGTGGGAGCAGTTCCGCCAAGCTGAAAATGGCGGTGTCGTCACGGACCGAACGACGGTCCTAAACAATTGGATCTATGCGGGACTCCAGGAATTGGCGTCCACTCCCGGGAGAAAAACGTGAGAACCCGCTTGACGGATGCGCAGCGACGCCGAGTAATGGAGTTGCTCGATCATGGCATCGATCGAGCTTCGATAGCTTTGAAGCTCGGCGTTACGCCCGCTCAAGTGGCCGCCGTGGTTGCACACAAGACGATGGGAACTTACGCGCGAGAACATTCCCTCAATGCTTCATCCCGTCTCCCGTCGTCCATCGAAGACCCGCTACCCGACGCCACCGACCTCGAACATCACGAACTGCCATTGGGAATTCCGCTCGGCCTAGAACTTGGAACGGGAAAGCCTGTTGCATGGGATCCAAAGGGTTCGGCCAATCCCCATCTACTTATCGTTGGCGAGAGTGGCTTTGGCAAGACATACACCGTCACTCGGCTCATCAACGAGCTCGCATCAACCGAATTGCCGTCGATCGTATTCGATTACGGCCAAGGCTTTTCCAGCCAGCAGACGCCGCAGTTATTCGCTGCACCAGTCAAGGCCGTTGAGATGGACCTCTGTCGGGATGGAATCGGTTTGAACCCGCTCCAGATTTTTACGGTCGACACGCACGGACCAGCAACAGTGGCTCAACGGATTGCAGACACATTCGTTCGCGTCTACCCAAAGCTTGGCGTGCAACAGCACACGGTCCTCCGGAAAGCCGTCCTTGAACTGCTCAAGGATTCGGGCATCACAGCCTCTGATTCGCGCACATGGACTTTGCAGCCGCCATCGTTTCGCGACTTGGAACAAAAGATAAGCGACTATTCGGCGAGCAGCGACGCAATCGTTCGCCGGGCAGCTGCTTCGGCGGGTCCGCACATCTCTACGCTTTTTTTCTTCGACACCTTTCGCAAGACCGGACGTGAGTTGAGTTGGACGGGCCTGCTCAGAAAGCCCAAACAGATATGGATCTTGCAGCTGGCGGGCCTCGAGTACTCAGTGGAAAGAGCTATAACGGAGTTCCTGCTCTGGAACTTAACGAGATTCTTTGAGGTGCTCGGGCCTGGTCCGTTACGTTGCTTTGTGGTTTTAGATGAAGCCCACAAGCTGGCCTTTGGACACGGTTCGCCGGTGGAGAAAATCTTGCGAGAAGGCCGGAAGTTTGGGTTGGGAGTGATTCTTGCTTCTCAACAACCTGAAGACTTCAGCCCGGTTGCGTTTGGCAACACTGCCACCAAGATAGTATTTCAAATCGGAGATCGCTCGGGCCAAATAGCCCAACAGCTGTACCGAAAGGTTACAAACGGACACTCATACGAACAGATTGCCCGCGCCATTAGCACTCTACCGCGAGGTTCAGCCTATGTTGTAGCCTCGAACACTGGACGCGTGACAAAAATGTTCACGTTCGAGGAGGCGGCGGCTCTTAACGACCAATGATATTAGCGAAGTTTGCCACGCCGTGGGCGGAGATTTCGTCGTATAAAAGGAAACCGTATGACAAGAGCAAACTGGGACAAGCTCGACCACGCGAGTCGCCTCAAAGTTCTCCGTGAAGTATCGGTAGAGCAGATTGCCACAGATTACACTTCTGCCGACCCGGATGTGAACGCCTTCAAGACTCGTCTTAGGCGGGAGTTTGCGCTTTGGCAGCCCGCCCAAGCCGAAGCAACCGCGCAAGAGGCCGGCGCGCCTCCAAACAAGGAGGTTGTCCTTGGTGCCTGGCGCGATTTGGATCGGTCGGAAGCACTCTTGGAGTTAATCGACAATAGCATTGATGCCTGGAATCGGCGGCGGACACAACATCCGGCGAAGGCCGCACCGCAGCTTGACATCTACATAGACATCGACGCGGATACTGGGCAATTGACTTATGAGGACAATGCCGGAGGCGTGCCTACCGACCGCCTTGTCAACCTCGTGGTTCCCGGACATAGCGAAACGGATCCGCTCGCACCCAGCATCGGCAGCTACAAGACCGGAGGCAAGAAAGCAATCTTTAGGCTAGCTTCGGCGGTCAACATAACGACCCGCTTTTGGAACCCGGCCGAGACAGGCGATTCAGCGATTGCGGTCCATCTTGACGAGCGGTGGCTAACGGACGTTGATTTGTATCGCTTCCCGTATTATGCGCTGAGAGGCAACGGAGGTCTCCAGCGAGGACAGACCCGATATCTAATGCAACTGAGGCCAGAGCCTCTTGGCGCATGCTGGTACACAATTCCTAGCGAGCTTGAAAAGATTACTGGTGACATCCGCAGGACGTACGGCCTTCTCATTGCTCGGGATGGCAACATCAACATCTATTTCCCTAAACGAGGCATAGAGATTACCCCTGCAATCGGCGACCTTTATGATTTCTCAGGAGCGCAGGACGGCAAGATCGATATTCGTCCCCAACAAGTCCAGTTTGACACTGAACTCGAGCACCAGGGCAGCCAGCACAGGCTTACGATCGAAATTGTCATTGGTTGTCGAGTCACGACCGCCACGCGCGAAAACATAGGAGCCGGCTTCGATCTCTATGGCAATCACAGACTCTTCAAGTATCGAGATGAGCGACTCTTTTACGATTATCTGCCCAAGGGAGGGGCCGCGAACCTTGCTCGGGGTTGGGTAAACATTCTAGGGCCTAACGTTTTCATTCCTTGGGATACTCATAAACGACACTTGAACTACGACCGCGATGTGATCGAGATTATTAGGACCAATCCAGCGATCAAGAGCCTCTTCGACAATTGGTCTGACGCGTTTCGTCAGATCAGCGGCCTTGGTCCAGGCGAAATCAAGAAGACCATCGAAAGCCGGTATGTATTAAGCGACGAGACGAGTCACGAAATCAAGTTTGTCCATTCTGCAAGGATGTCTGTCAACGCAGCGAAGAAACGCGGAGCAAAACTGCCTTCCGATATCTTCGTTCCGTCGGTGCGCGCGAAAAAACCAAAGAAGGACTCAAGTGTTACGTTAAACATAGCCCTTACGGCAGATGACGCGCGACTCCTCGCAGCGGAATTCCACATTAAGGGTTCACTTGAGGATGCGCGTACCAAGCGTGCGCTTAGTGAGAAGGCTAAAGAGCACTTAGTCAACCTGATCCACCCGAAGCGCGCCAAGAGGTCATGATTCCGCATGCCGACTAACCTCACAGACAGGCTCCTATATGGTCCAAAGAAGTACGCTGGGCTTCACCTCTTGCTCTGTCGCTGGCTTCGGATGCATGCGCAGCCGGCCACAAGCTATTCCTACGTGACGCTCGGTGGGACGGAGCTACGGGACATCCACAGCCTAAGCTTCATTGATCTTCAGCTGCTCTCTGGCGTGTGGTCGTATGAGTCGGATCCTAAGAGGTACGCGCTTGCAGCGAAGAGCGCTGAGGCTTTAGCGGCACTTGGCATCACAATTCGCATGCGCGACACAACATTCTTTTCCCATACGCGACAGTCAGAGAACCCACACATTTTCTTCCTGGATCTCACCGGCATCTGCGCATGGGGCGACTACGACCAACAGTTCGGAGAAATGTTCCAGAACGAAGTGATCCGTGAAGGTGACTGCCTGTTGATTACCAGTCACTTGGGCCACCACCGTGGTACCTTCGAGATTCGTGAGCTGTTTCGTGGCGAGTTTGCCGTACTCGGAATTAACCTGGACGACAACGACCGTGTTCGGAATATCTATCGCCGGGCTCACCCTTCAATGACCCTCTTCAAGGGCCTGTGCGACAAGGGGATCCATAGAGAACTTCAAGTGCGATGCTTCGGCACCGTTAAGTATAAGGACCACGGTCGGACTCCTATGGGCATCTATGGTTACGCCCTCTTGCCTGGAGCAACAGAACTGAAGACTCTGGTGGAGGGCGGCGGCACTGATTATTTTGACCTGAACAGCGGTGAGCTTTGTAGCCCTGACCGTTTTTAGCGGGGAATCTGACGCTGCATATGATGAAGGGCGGCCCACTGCTAGATCTCTCGAAGAATTCTGTCGATCAGGGCGCGTCCAGTTTGATCGCTCGAAGAGCATCTATGAATCACATCAAACACTCGCGTGAGCAAATTGCGTTCGGGAGTTTTGAGCGTCGCCAGCTTGCGATGGATGATGCGGTCTCTCGCGAGAATCCGTGAAATCCGCCCCGCGATTCGCCGGGAGGTCCGCTGGCACCTCATTTGAGATGCCTCCCCAAGGACTGGTAGTTTGCTTATCCCATCTAGCTCTCGCATACGCCGCCGAAGGTCTTCAATGATGGCCGTCCGCCGACTCTGCGAAAGTGCCCCTTGTCGCAATGTGGCGAGATGTTCCGTGATCCGGCTTACAGATTGCTCAAATCTCCGGAGCCAGTTTCGCCTAGTCGAGCTTGATCGGCACCGATGGGCCAGTTCTCGCGCTAGCGGTGAGACCCTGTTGATTAACGTGAGAAACGGCGCGTTAGGCTCGAAGTGGTCGCGTCGTCCATTCGGCACTACGGTGTCATCGAGCACGTGAATCTCTCCGACCACCCAACTATTGAACCGCGGCTCTGGGAAGAGATGGTCCAGGAGGTTGTCATCTCCAATTTGCATGTTACCAACTCGCACCCGCAGTCCTTTCATTCCCGCACTTAGCGGCAAAGCTCCCAGGTAGCTGTGCTGTAGGAGCCACCCGACTGCAGCCAGTGTACCGTTCGATCCTTCGAACTCGTAAAACTCGATGTCGTTGAACCTGTCGCGAACACGATTTCTAACTTCGAATGTACTCCGGTGCGGTCTAAAAACAGGGACTGCTTGAGAGTTGATCACGAGGTGAACATTGCCAAGCGCAACGTGTGGAGTCAAGCGACGCTCAATCACGTTGCCAAACTCAAATTCCGGCGAGAAGGGGACCGGACTAATTTCGGAAAGGTACCGTTCAACCGTTGCGGGACTCATCAATACGTCGCTTCCGTGTCGGACGATGCCTCGCAACTCCACTTCGAAAAAATGGTCTGGAGATCCGGCGGCAGCGGTTTGGCGCGTCGTCACGGCGCCACGCACGAGGTCGCCCAGATCAGTAGTTTTCTGAGTCTCACCTAGAAAGGTTCTAAGTTGGCGACAATCCCACCGAAGCTCGTTGACCCGTTGCGCCCCCGCTTGTCGCGACCGAAAGAACAGTTCCTGGCAGTAGCCAAGGCCAGCCAACCGCCCAACACCACGAAAGCCTCTTAGCCGTGCCCCGCGTTTTCGACTGGCTCCAAACGCAGTCAGGCGCTGGCTGAATTCTCCGTCGCTTATACCGATTCCATTGTCTCGGATCACAACTGAACGCGACCCAGCGTCGATCGTGACATCGACACGTCCAGGCCCTGTCATGATCCCTTGCCCTCGAGCCTCGTCGATCGCGTCCGCGGCATTCTGAACATACTCACGATAGATTGAGAGCGGATTTACGTACATGGCGCTGCTCAGGAGCTCCAGTACGTCTTTGCCAACGAGGGGACTGGTATCGAGCTTGGACCAGGGAGTCCTTTCTGCTCCCGCCGTCTGTTGCTGGAGAATGGAGAAGCTAGCGGTCATGCGGAGCCAACCGTTCTGGGATGCTTGGTTCTCGGCATTAGCCAATCCTCAGCGAGCCCAGCATCTTCCACTCGTTCATCCTCGGGTACGTCAACGTCGTCAGCTTCGCCGCCACGTTGCGAAGCCCAAATCCTAGTCTCAACCTCCTTGGCCAGCGGCACATAGAAACGCAATACCCTTCGCAATTGACTATCGCGTGTCTGGCCTGGGAGTTTAACGAAGTGCCGAGGATCACAAGACGAAAGCAGCGCCAGCAGTTCATGCCGCTGAACAGGACCTAAGCGGCGGAAGATCGCATGATATTCGGAGAACTCATCGAGGCCCTTACCACTCTCGTACCAGTCGCGATTGAAGATGAAATGATGGGGGCGTAGGAGGAGATCTTCAAACTCTGCGATGTTGTCGCCGAAGGCTCGCTTGAAGAAGTTGGAATGGCCGCTTACGACACCATGTGTTGCCTGGAGAATCAGCTGAAGGGATCGCAATTGATAGCGAGTCCACCTTTCGCCCACATGTGATCGGTCGGGCAAGTCGGTCGGCTGATACCTCATTGGGAACGACCAAATGCTTATGCCCAGTTCTTGGTTGAGGGCGACGTTCAACTGCATACGCTCGTAAAGATCCCCAGGATCGTCATGAAAGTTATAGAGCATATAGTTTGAGAGTTCGGTCAAGCCGTTGTCGTGTGCGTAGCGAATGGCCGTCTCATATGGCTTGCGCAGACCGAGGTGATCGAAAGCAATCCGCAGTGGTCGAATGCAGATCGATGAGAGCTCGCGCAGGTAAACCGGATCTTTGCAGAGTATGCGAGCGTCCACACCTTGGTTGAAGTCCACTCGGCGCTGAACTGCTAACTTGCCCCGTTGGAGCTTGGCTTGGGGCGTGAAGCCCAGATCTCGGATCTCGGCGATGATCTCTTTGAACTGGAACGATGCGACGACATTGTTATCCATCAGTATAAGGTCTTTCTTTGGGCCGTAAATCTCCTCAATGCCCCGAACAATAGCTGAGATCGATGGCGTGTCACGTTGCGCCCCTTCTAGTTTAGGGACGCCGCAAAAGCTGCACTTGCGAATGCATCCACGCGATGCATAGGTAAAGTAAGCATCACGGACAGGATACATGTAAGGGACTTGATCGAGGATGCTGTAGTCGGGTATAAGGTCTTCAATCGGTTTGCCGTGTCGGTCGTCAGCGTATAGCTCGCCGGAGAAGTCATCGAGTTGGAGAGACACTGCTGGAGCGTCCGCGAGCAGGCCCTTAATGAATCGGATTCCGTGCCAACCCTGCTCAGCAAGGAATCTGTCGTGCATTAGAGAGGCAGCGATCCCACCGACGAAGATTTTGTCTTTTTGCCCGTTGGCGACGTTTATGGCGAACTCGATCGCCTGGGCCGTCTTGGCAAATTCAAACGAGAACAAGGTAGTAATGTAGACGCGGTCCCAAGCTGTACGCAGTACGGTACGGTCTTCCCCTTTGATGAACCTGACGTTGTCCTTCTTCCCTAAGGGGCCGTGGTATTGTGCGATCTTCATCAGACCCAGGGGAGGGTACTTGTTCTTGTATCCGGGCTCTATCAACAGGATGTTGTTCTTAGCCACGTCTATCTGAACCCGTTAGCCGCCGATCGGTAGCTTGAGCTGTCGCCCAGTTGCATGACAAAACGGTCAATCACAAGTCGCACCACAATTCAGGTCCCTTCTGTCTTGACTTGGGCGCGTGGTCAGGAAGTTCGTTCCCGACCCATAGCCAACGTCAAGATTCTACTACGCGCACGAGGCGACGTAGGAGAAAGAAGTGGCATAGCCGCCGCGAACGGCGCATTCAAGTCTCCTTCAAATTGTTCAGCCTGGAACGCCCGATGGATCTCATCTGTCAGACGGATCGTCCCGTCAGCCCATAGTACGGGGCAGCCCGAAGCATATGACGGTCGTTGGTCCACACTTCACTCTCGCCGATTTCAACCGCGGTCGTGAGATGAACGGCATCGGCTGTGCGAAGAAAAAGATCCCTCGGAGCGGAAAGGATGATCGCTGCCGTTCTCCGCAAGAGCCCCTCCGTGACCGGAACGAGGTTCCACAGCCCGGCCGCGACATGTTGGGAGAAGCGTGACGACAGTTCCCGCAAATCGTCCGATGACGGACGTTCTCGAAGCCGGCGATGAAGTACAGCGTGAAACTCAGCCAACGCCAATACCGACGAGTGGATGATCTCTGCCTTTCGCACAAGCGCACGAACCCTCGGAGATCCGGGTTCATTGAAATAGAATTTCGCAATATACGACGTGTCGAGATACATGGCGACAGCCCTTGGCGTTACCGGCTGCGGTCATCGTCGAGGATCTTTGTGCTGTCCTCAACCTGCGGCATTCGATCCCAGATTTTTCGCATCGAGGAAAAAATCCGAGCCTTCCGGGCTCCCGGTAGGCTCGCTCGCGAGGTGAGTGGGCGCAACTCCGCTACGGGCTCTCCGCGGCGCTCGATTACGATGACGCCTCCCTCCGAAGCCTCGCGCACCAATTCGGATGTATGGATGTGGAGTTCGCGAACCGATGTCTTTCTCATGTGCTACATTGTAGCACATTTCGCGGCTCCCATATCGCGGGGGTTCCGGCGGCACGGGGGCGCGCTGGGCGCCCCCCGAGGTCTTGTCAGTTAGAAAGTGACTTTCAAACCAAACTGGATGATTCGCGAGCCGCTGTCGAATTGCGAAGCGTTCAGGAACAGCGGGCTGTTCACTACGGCGTACGAAGTGCTCTTCGCGTTCGTCGTGACGCCGAAGATGCTGGCCGGCGCGAAAGCATAGTTCTGCTGGTTGAAGATGTCGTACATGTCGGCCCGGAACTGCAGGCGGATGCGTTCCTTCACCGCGAACGTCCGGAAGAACGTCATGTTCCAGACGTTGATCGGCTCGGAATTCTCGGTGTTGCGACCGGCGTTGGTGCGAGCGCCGGCCTGCGCCTGAATGTAGCGAGCGTTGGGATTGTTGGCCACGTATCCGACCGTGCGAGCGGACGGGCAGGCGCTGTCCACCGTGGTCGCGCCGGTCGTAGCATTGCGGCAGACGCGCGTAACGCCCGAGCCGGTGCGCGCGACGCCGGCGGGATTGACGATGGCGCGATCACCGGCCGAGTCCAGATTGCCGTTCGAGTCCACGCCTGACTGCACCGTAATCGGCTGGCCGCCCTGGAAGAGATAGGTTCCGCTCCAGTGCCAGTCGCGTGTCACGAGGCGCACGGCCGAGCCCAGGTTGTCCACACGGGGCACGTCATAAATCCAGGTCAGCGCGACCTTGTTGTGAACGTCGAGCGAAGAGCGTCCCCACTCGTTCCTCAGGTTGTCGGTGTCCTCGGGACGCCGCGGGTTGACGCGGCTGGTGTTGAGATCGTTGGTCGAATTGTCGAGCGCTCGGGAGAAGGTCCAGTTAGCGCGGAACTGCAGGCCCTTGCTCATGCGCCGGTTCACTTCGATGGCCGCGCCGTGATACCGGCTTGTGCCGCCCAATTCGAAGTCGGTGAGCACGCCCTGGAATCCCTGCGCGCCGAACCGCTGTCCGCGCGCGTTGAGGAATGCGGTAAGAGTCGGAGCAGTTGCCGCGACGGTCGCCGGGATATCCGACTGCCGGATGTAGGTCGGCAGCGGCTGCGCGCCCAGGGCGAAAGCGGAAATCGCGTTGCGCTGGTACTGAATCGGCAATTCCACGGCGCGCGTGCCCAGGTAGCGGACCTCGAGCACCGTGTCGCGCATGATTTCACGCTCGATGCTCAGCGTCCAGTTGAAGACCTTAGGCGAAGTCCCGTCCGGCATGATGTTGGCCGTGACGGCGCGCGCTGCGGCCGCCGTGCTGGGCGGAACAAAGGTCTGGTTCATCGCGCCCGAGGCGAAGAAGTTCGCGCCTGTCGTGCACCAAGACGGCGCGACGCTGAACGTCCCGCTGCACGCCGTGACCGGCGTGAGCGTGGCCTGCTTCTGCGGCGGAGCACCGTTGGTGTCGAAGTTATAGGGAGGCGCGTCATAGCCGATGCCCGCTCCGCCCCGGACCGACCACTTGCCGTTGCCGGCCGGATCCCAGGCGAAGCCCACGCGCGGCGCGAAGTTGTTGAAGTCGTCATTCGGCTTGTGGAAGATGATGCCGCAGGACGCGCAGTTCGAAACCGCGTTCAGCAGGTTGGCATTGGCATCCTTGGGCTGGCCGAAAAACTCATAGCGCAGGCCGAGGTTCAACGTCAGCCGGGGCGTCCACTTCAAGTCATCCTGGACGAACCAGGAGACGCTCTTGGCGTTGCTGGCGAACGAACCATCGCCGATGGCTTTGAAGACCAAGCCCGAGAGGTCAGGCACGATGTCGTTGATCAATCCGTTGAGCGTCTGATACCCGTAGTATCCCCGCTGGAAGGAGAGGAAGACCGAGGGAGAAGTGTTCCAGCGATATTCCGCTCCAGCTTTGTAAGTGTGCTTGCCGCGGGCGTATGAGACGCTATCCGCGAGCTGATACCAGTTGGTAATGCGGTATTGCGGCAGGTTCGAAGCCGGTCCAACCGAGGCGCCGAGCTCGCCGATAATGATGTTTGGATACGTGGCGGCAACTCCCTCGAGGGGGCTGGTGGTGTTGAGACGCCCGTAGGTGAACTTGAAGTCGTTCACCGTGCGCGCATTCAAATTGTAAACGTCGTTGAAGCTGAAGCGACGGTTGTCGACGGGCGAGAGCGAGTTGAACTGCACCTGCGGGAAATCGCCGAGCAGAGGCGCGCGGATGCGGTCCTTGATGTAGCGGAAGCGCATCTGCTGTCTCTCGCGGTTGTAATCGGCGTTGATGATGTATTGCTGTTCGTTCAGGTAGCTCGGCGAGACGGCGATCACGTCGCCGACGGGAATCTGGTAACTCTTGCCCGCCACGGTGACGGGAACCGTTCCTTCATTGGCTACCGGGGCGACGGGGAATTGCGACAGGTATCCCTTAATCGTGGGATTCGCGGTGATCGTGTTCAACGTGCTGAAGCCCGCCGCGGTCGGCACAATTTCGGACGGAGCGGCCGGCTGGTTTCCGGAAACATTGATCTCGTAGGAGCCGAAGAGGAAGAGCTTGTCCTTGCGAATGGGTCCGCCGACGCGCCCACCGAGACGGTTATAGTCGAAGCGGCTTTTGTCCGTCTGCGCGCCGCTGGCGATGAGTTGTTGCTCCTGCGAGCTCGAAGCGTTGAAGTTGCGGTTCGAGCCGTACCACCAGACGCCGCCGTGCACTTCATTGGTGCCCGTGCGCGTGACGACGTTGAACTGCCCGCCGGCCGCCGACCCGTACTCCGCGCTGAAATGGTTGGTGGCGACGTTGAACTCGGAGACGGCGTCCTGAATCACCTCGATCGAAGAGACCGAAGTGTTCTGGTCGTTGTTGCTCGAGCCGTCGATGGTGAAGCTGTTCTGCCGTCCGCGCAAACCGCCGACCGATCCGCCGTTGCCGGACGTGCCGCCCAGTTGCGACGTGGTGTTCGGCAGGTAGACCACCAGGTTTTGCACCGATCCGAATCCATTCGCCGAGAAGACGGTGGGAAGCTCCGCGGCCGGGCGCGACTCGAACGTGCCGCTCAGTTGCGAGCTGCCGGTCTGAACCGCTTCCGCGCCGGCGCGCACTTCCACCACGGTGCTCACGCCGGCGACACTCAGCGCGGCATTCA
>CAZRND010000024.1:0-25852 GCA_964601345.1 uncultured Acidobacteriota bacterium
AGTAGGAGTTGTCCCAATCCATCCACATGCCCAAGCGAATCGATTGCTGCGTCTGTACGCCCGCTTATTTGACGACGCGCGCTTTGCATTCCTTGATGAACTTCTCAAGGCCATACGCCTCGATCTCGCGCTTGTTCTTGAAGCCGAGCGCTTTCTCGACCTCTACTTCGACCCACAGGCCCTGACAATCGAATCCGTTCTGATAGCGCAGGTCGTGTCCCGCCATGGCGAAGTAGCGCTGGTGGACGTCTTTGTAGGTGCGCCCCCAGGCGTGATGCACGCCCATGGGATTGTTAGCCGTGATCGGGCCGTCGAGGAACGACCAGGGCGGCGCGCCTCGGCGCAGCTCGCGCAGTTTCTCGAAGGCGTTCGTGCGCTTCCAGAAGTCGAGGATCTCGTGCTCGAGTTTGACGATATCGAAGGATGACTCTACGCGATCAAACATAAACTTTCGAGTATATCATTCGAGGTTTGAGGAGTTAGATCGGATGGTGCGGAGAGTGCACCGCTAAATCCTTGTTCTTCCATCTCTGGAATCCGCGGTCAAAGCTAACGAGCGTGTAGCGGTGTCCGATCGCAAATGCGGCCAGATAGGCATCCGTCCAGCTATTGGCGCCTTGGGCGCCCTCGCGCATGAGAGCGATCCAGGTGGACTCGAGTCCTGCCGGCTCGCTGGCGAAACGTACGCGCCAGTCGGACCGCAGGTTGCGATAGAGCGCCCAGGCTTGCGGGGCGGACAAGCGATCCGTTTTCATCACGGAAGCGTTGGTCAGCAAGCGCAGGAATCCCATCTGAGTGATCCGGCAGAAGACTGCCTGGCCCTCATCCAACGACTCGAACCAACGTAGCGCCGCGGCATGCTGCAAATGCCCTGGCGCCGCCAGCGCGAGCCAGGTGTTGACGTCAGTCAAGCAGATCTTCGATGTCGGCATTGCTCAAAGGATGGATCACGACCGGCTTCCTGGAGCGGATCAGTGGAAACTCGACCGCATGCCTCTTCCGCCTTCTCTGGCGCGACCGGAGAACCTGGTCTTGCACGGCGCGGAGGACAAACTCCTTCATGGTCATGCCCTGCTGGGCGGTCAGCGCCTTCATTTCGCGGAAAGCCGCGTCGGGAATCTCGATCGTCGTTCGCATGCTAGGTTGAGTTTGCCATAAAAGCATATTTATGTCAATCAAGGGACAAACAGGACCGAGCGGGCATCCCCGCCCTGGACAGAAGGTAATGATAGAATCAAGGCAAGGAGATAGCGATGGACATCCTGGCAGAAACGCTCGACGCCAAGCTGCGTCAATGGAAGCCCGAGACTGTAACTCAAGTGCGCGAACAACTCGCTGAGATTATGGCTCTCGCCGACCAAGGGGCGTTAGACCTGCTGCGGTCCCGAAGAGTCGAGCAAGAGGTCCTGGATGCCCTCGATGAACGCGCAACCGGGTGAAGTTTGGCTCGCCGACCTGCCTTTCCTCGACCGCGAATCCGTGGCAAACGTGCAGGGACTCGGTTCTTTGCCGACAGTCCGTCTGGAGCGGAGGCTGGGCAAACTGCCGGAGGCAGCGATCACCAACATTAAGCGTGCGATCGTCTTCGCAATGGACCTCCCTGCCTGACACGAACACGGCGCGGATGATAAGCTAGTCCCCTTCATGTCTTGCGCGATTTGTCATCAGAGGAAGGCGAAGCGGCACTGTCCCGGCGTGCACGGCGAGATTTGTACGCTCTGCTGCGGGACCGAGCGCGAAAACACGGTGGATTGTCCTCTGGACTGTTCCTATTTGCGCGAAGCGCACGAGTACGAGTTCCAGCGCGCCTCATCGCAGCCCCTGGCCGAGATGCCGCACGCGCAGTACGAGCTCGACGACGGCTTCCTGCGCTATCACGAGCCGCTGATCGCCGATCTCGCCGCGCGCATGCTGCAAGTCTCTTACGAACAGCCGGGCGTTCTCGATGGCGATCTGCTCGCGGCTGCCGATTCGCTGGTCCGCACGCTCGAGACCTTATCGAGCGGCCTGCAATACGAGACCCTGCCCGACACACCCGTGCCCCTGGCCATTTATCGCGGCTTGCAGGAACGCATCGCGGAGATCCGCGGGCAGAAGGACGCACCGGTCATCAAGGATCAGGATTTGCTGAAGTGCCTGGTCTTCCTGGCCCGCTTGGGGCGGGCCCGAGGGAATGGAAGGCCAAAAGCAAAAGGCTTTCTCGACTTCCTGCGAAAACAGTTCCCGGAGATCTCGGCTCAGAAGACCCCCGGGGGCCTCATCATTTCAGCCTAAGGCCTGCCGCCGAGGAGCACGAGCGGATTCGAATGCGCCCGCTTCCCGTTTCCGGGACTCCGGCTTGACACTGCATCTCCGAAGAAGTAAAACAGCCCTAGGATTCCGGGGGGGGTCATGGGAGCGCTGAGATATTGGCCGTTGGCCGTCGTGGCGGCGCTTCTTGCCATTTCCTGCGCGGCGCAGTCCACGGCCGGCGGCGGTACGATCGTGGGCACGGTGAAGGATTCCACCGATGCCGCGATCCCGGCCGCCAAGATCCACATCCTGCACACGGACACCAACCGGGCGATCACCACGGTCGCCAACGACGACGGATATTTCGCCACGCCTCCGCTGGCCATCGGGAACTACCGCGTGCGAGTCGAGTTGGATTCCCCAATCTCACCAGCATGGGGAATCTGATGACCTACACCGAAGGCGACAACCGCCGCGCCCTGACCAGCCGGATCCTCAGCGCGCAGCAGAACTATTCCTTGATTCGGAAGACGCACAACATCCAGTTAGGCTGGGCCCTGTACAGCGAAACGCGGCATCTGCTGCCTGATCAAGGAGCCATCTCCGGATCGGCGGCCTTCAACAGCATGGCGACGGCGCTGATGAGCTCTACGCTCGGATCCACGACGTCTCCGCAGGCCGTTCCGCAGACCGGCTACGACGCGGCTAATTTCTTTTTGGGATATGCGGGCACTTACACCGTGGGGTTGAAGCGGAGCTATCTGCGCCTGCACGACCGGAACTACGGGCTCTACGTCCAAGACGACTGGAAAGCCAAACTGCGACTCACTTTGAACTTCGGCTTGCGCTGGGACATGAACCCGGCCATGAGCGAGGAGAATGATCAGGTTAACGCGTTCGACTTGGACAGTCACTCGATCCTTCTGCCCCAGCCGCTGGACTATTACTACAACGCCGGTCTCACGACGCAGCAGGGCGCGGCCGGAACCCGAAGGTGCAGGTGAACATCCGGTTGGACTGGTAGCACATGCAAAGACGATATTTTCTTCTCCTGTTCCTGATTTTTCCCGCGGCAGCCTGGGCCGATACAAAGGTGGATCTTTCCGAAGTGCGACCCGGTCCTGTCACCGTTCAGACATCCGGCGATTCTCTTACCGTTCGCTGGCCCGACGAGACTGCGCGCACGTGGCAGGCGGAGTTCTCACTCGATCCGGCGAAGCCGTTGATTCGCGCCATTGGATCGAACGGCAAGAGCGTCATCGAGCGGGCGCGGCCGCTTTATTGGTGCGAAACCGGCAAGCGCCGCGGAGGCTGGGACGCCTTCTTCGATTTTCCGCCCAATCATCCCGACGGGACGCGGCGATACACCGGCGACTTTCGCCTCGTCTCAGTGAAGGCTCGCAGTGTCGGTGATCGCGTCGAAGTTTTGTTCGACGGCTTGAACCTGGGCATCTTTCATGGCGGGATCGCCTTTGTCTTCTTCCCGGGAACCCGGCTGATTCAGCAGGCCGCGCTGGTGAGCACCAACGAACCCGATACCGCGTTCTTCTATGAAACCGGCTTGCGGATGGCGGTGGATCGAGACCGGCGTCCGGGCGGCAACATGGAGTCCCACGTCGCTTACTACAACACCTCCGGAGTGTTTCAGACCGCTGTGGCGACCGGCCCGGACCGGTCGCCCATGGCCGCGCGCTACCGTTCGATTGCCGCGCACACCGGCCCCGGCAGCGTCGCTGTCTTTCCGCCGCCTCACCAGTATTTCTTTGCCCGCGACTTCACCACGAATCAGGGCTACGTCTGGCAGCGCGCCTGGAAAGGCGAGGTCGCCATCGGTGTCCGTCTGCTGCCCGACGACAACACCGCTTACTATCCCTGGATGAATGCTCCGCCGGGGACGCTCCAGCGCCTGAGCGTCTTCTACCTCCTCAGCGATCAGGGACCGCGCGCCGCACTGGCCGATGTGCTGCGCTATACGAATAACGACAGGTTTCCCGCGCTACCCGGTTACAAGACCTTGGCTGCCCATTGGCATTTCGCATATACGGGACAAGCGCAGGCCAACGGCCTCGATTGGACTCCTCCTTTCAAACCCGTGTTAAAGACCATGGGCGTGGACGCGGCAATGATCAATGACTTTCACGGCGACGGCCACCCGGCCGATCTCGGTCCGCTGCGGCTGGAAGAGCAGGCGGCATACTTCCGCGCCGTTCGGGCGCAATCGGATTCGAATTTTCTGCTGATTCCCGCCGAGGAAGCGAACGTCCACCTGGGCGGCCATTGGACGCTCGTTTTTCCAAAGCCGGTTTACTGGCTCATGGATCGGCCGCCGGGCGGCGCGTTCCAAATGATGCGGCCCGGTTATGGCAATGTTTACAGCGTTGCAAATCCGGGCGAGCTTCTGGACATGGTGCGGAAGGAAGGTGGCTTCATGTACCAGACCCATCCCCGAACGAAGGGCTCCACGGGATTCCCCGACAAGATTCGGGAGACGGAGTACTTCCGCGATACGCATTACTTCGGCGCCGGATGGAAGGCGATGCCTTCCGATCTCTCTTCGCCGCGCCTGGGCGAACGGGCGCTGAAGTTGCTGAGCGACATGAACAATTGGGGCTTGAAGAAACGCCTGCTCGGGGAAGTGGACGTATTCCAGCTCGACTCGACGCACGAGCTATACGCCCACATGAACGTGAACTACGTGCGCATGGATGCGCTGCCGGCGTGGGATCGCTATGGCCGGTTTCTAGATGCTCTCTCGAGCGGCGACTATTTCGTGACCACCGGCGAAGTGCTGCTCCCTGACGTACAGATCTCCGCCGCTTTCCCAAACGAAATCGCCGTGCGTGCAAACGTCCGCTGGACTTTTCCTCTTCAGTTTGCCGAGATCGTATGGGGCGACGGCTCAGGTACGTTTCGAAAGACTTTTCCGCTGGACAGCACCCGCCCCTTTGGCGCCGCAACTTACGATTGGAAAACCGAGGCGCGCGATTGGAAGTGGGCCTGGGTAGCCGTTTGGGATGCAGCCGGCAACGGCGCCTTCGTCAGTCCAGTCTGGAAATAGACCGGGACGTTATCCCCCGACGTACTTGTTGAGGGCCTCTTCGATGGTGGTCTTGGGCTGTGCGCCACGCTGTTGGCATGTAGTCCCGCGCCTGATCCTTGGTCATCTTGGGCATGGCTAAGCCGTCATCCCGCAACGTACTTGTCGAGGATCTTTTCGATGTTGCCTTTGGGCTGGGCGCCGACGAGCTGCTCCTTGACCTGCCCGTTCTGGAAGATCAACAGCGTCGGGATGCCACGCACATTGTAGCGGACCGTGGAATTGTTGTTGTCATCCACGTTGAGCTTGGCCACCTTCACCTTGCCGGCGTACTGGTCGGCCACCGCGTCCACCGTCGGGGACAACATCTTGCACGGGCCACACCACTCGGCCCAGAAGTCCACCATCACGGGGATCTTCGACTGCAACACTTCCGTATCGAAGTTCTGATCGCTCAACGTCACGATATTGGCACTGCCTGCCATGAATACTCCTCCTTAGAATATACCGACGATTACTTAGATTACCAAAGGGACGAAAAGGTCGCAAAACCCTGAAGCCCTATCGATGCAGTTCATTATACAACCGGTTGTACTCGCCTGCCGAGGCGTCCCACGAGAAGTCCCGGGACATTCCGGCGCGCATCATCGCCTCCCAGCGTTCGCGGTTCGCGTAGGCCGCCAGGGCCTCGCGCACGGCCCACATGAGTCCGGTGCCGTCGAAGTTCGCAAACTTGAATCCGGTTTCGGCGTCGATGGTATCGTCGAGACCGCCCGTCGCGCGCACCACCGGCACGGTCCCGTATTTCAGGCTGTAGATCTGGTTCAACCCGCAGGGCTCGTAGCGTGAGGGCATCAGGAACATGTCCGCGCCGGCTTCGATCTTGTGCGCCAGCTCGTTGTCATAGCCGACGTAGACGCCGAATTTCTCCGGAATGGTCCGAGTCAGCCAGTCAAACAGGTCGATGTCATGCTGATCGCCGCTGCCCAGAACGACGAGCCCGAGGTGCTCGCGGGCCAGCTCCGAGGCCACGTGAGCGAGCAGGTCGAATCCTTTTTGATAAGTGAACCGCGAGACGATGCCGATGAGCGGTCGGTCGAGGTCCTGCGTCATGTGCGGAAACGCCTCGAGCAGCGCTTGCTTGCATGCGCGCTTTCCGGCCAGATCCGCGGCCGAGTAATGCGCGGCAACGAAGCGGTCGGTCTCGGGATTCCAGGCCGCGTAATCGACGCCGTTGAGAATTCCGCTCACGGCCGAGCCGCGCGACCGGATCACGGCGTCCAGTCCGAAGCCAAAGTCGCCGGTCTGAATCTCCTGCGCGTACTTCGGGCTGACGGTCGTGACGCGGTCCGCATAGACGATGCCGCCCTTCAGGAAATTCACGCGATCGTAAAACTCCAGGCGATGCATCGTGAAGAGATCCCATCCAAGGCCCAGATACGGCATGATCTCCTTCGGAAAATTTCCCTGGTAGCCCAGGTTGTGGATCGTGAGCACCACCGGGATGCGTCCGAAGGCCCAATCGAAGGAGTACGCAGTCTTTTTCAGCACCGGCACGAGAGCCGTCTGCCAGTCGTGGCAGTGCAGGATGTCGGGCAGAAAGACGTGCTTCGCCGTTTCCAGCACGGCGCGCGAAAAGAAGCAGAAGCGCTCGGCGTCGTCGCCATCGCCGTAGAGATGGTCGCGATCGAAGAACTGCGGATACTCCACGAAAAAATGTCGCACGCCGTCCCGGACCGGCGACTCGATGATCGAAGCGAAGCGCGTTCCCGCGCCCATCGGCACCGACAAGCTTGGGATGGGCACCTCGGATTTCTCGAGGCGCGTCACGCCCCATCGCGGAAGAATGACGGCAACTTCGTGACCCATCGCCGCCAGCGCCCGCGGCAGACCGCCCAGGACGTCGGCCAAGCCTCCGGTTTTCGAATACGGAACGCCCTCTGAGGCGGCCATGAGAATGCGCATCGGTTTTCAGGGTACCTTAAAGCGCAAAGATCGCGCTAGGTGATAACTGGTAAGATCCGAATATGAATTCGCTGACTCGACGGGAAGCACTCGGATGCCTGGGTCTCGGCGCCGCCGCCGTCATGCTTCCGGAGATGGACGCCGCGGCAGCGTCGGGCGGCGCCATCATCCGCACGGTTCTTCAGGACTATCCGCCGGAGGCATTTCGCGCCGGCTCGACACTCTTTCATGAGCACATGTCTCTGGCCCCCGATTTCATGCCTCGTTGGCTGGCACAGGCGCGTGCCACCGCCGCAGGCCGTGGTCCAACGCCCGCGGCGGCTCCGCCAATACCGGCCCCGACACAGCCCTTCTTCATGCAGGACCTCGACTTGATGGCCGAGGAGATGAAGGCCGCGAGGCAGGACGGCGTGGCCTGCATCGTCGACGGCGGTCACGAGGACATGGGACGCGACATCGAGTTCCTCAAACAACTCTCTCGCAAATCCGGCATGCCGATCGTCGCTTCGACCGGTTTCTACACTCAGCCTTTCTATCCAGCCACGATCGCAAGCATGAGCGAAGACCAAATTGCCAAGGACATGATCCACCGAGCTCGAACGCAGCCCGTGGGCGCGATCGGTGAAATCGGCAGTTGGGACGTGATCACCGACGACGAGCGCAAAGTTTTCCGGGCCGTCGCCAGGACGCACCGCGAGACCGGCCTGCCGATCTTCACGCACACCGGCATCCCAGGGAAATCGGCGATGGAGCAACTCGATATCCTGGAGAAAGGCGGCGTAAAGCCGGACCGGATTGTGATCGGTCACCTGGGCAATCTGATCGACAAAGACGCCAAAGTTCAAAAAGAGATTTGCAAGCGGGGCGCGTTCATCGGATTCGATCGGCAAGGCGGCGCGGGAGATGCCCAGCAGGTCCCGATGATCCTCGCGCTCATCGAGGCCGGCTACGCCGACCGCTTGATGTTCTCATCGGACCTTTCGGGCGCGAATCAGTTGAAGAAGAACGGCGGGGCCGGCTATGGAAAGACGCTGACCGTCTGGCTTCCCAAGCTGAAAGCGGCCGGCGTGAAGGAAGACACGCTGCGCGCGATCGTGTCCGACAACCCGAGGAAATTCCTGGCTTTCGTTCCAAAGGGCAAGATGAAACGGAAGGCGTAACCAGCGAATGAGCCGCGTTCTTCCGTCCCTGCGTCCCGGGCTCGATATCATGCCCTCGCCCACGCCGGCGCATCCGGGGCTGATCCTGCGCGATCCGTTTCACTACACGGATGCCGTGCTGCTGATCCCGCCGATCTGGGTGCTTTCCTTGCCTTGTCTCGACGGACAGCAAACCGAGCTCGACTTGCAGGCCATGCTCGAGCGCCGCACCGGACAAAAAGTTCCGAGCGAGGCGATTCGCGATTTTGTCAGCGCGCTGCAGAGCCAGGGACTTCTCGATACCGAGGAATTCCACGCCATGCGCGAAAAGCGGCGAGCCGCATTTCGCGACGCAGCGGAGCGACAGCCGGCCCATGCCGGCTCGGCGTATCCCGACGATGCGGAGGGCGCAAAATCCACGCTGCGCGGATACTTCGAAGGCGAAGCCGAACCGAGCGATCCGCCGTCCCAAAATCTTGTCGGGATCGCCGCGCCGCACGTGAGTCCGGAGGGCGGATGGCGATCCTACGCGGCGGCGTATCGTAAGCTCACGCCTGATTTGGCCGATCGCACCTTCGTGCTCCTCGGAACATCGCACTACGGCGAGCCCGAAAAGTTCGGCCTCACGCGCAAGCCTTACGTCACGCCGCTCGGCGCGGCAGAAACGGATCGCGCGCTAATGGACCGCCTTGTGGCGGGCGCGCCGAAAACCGTGGTCCTCGAAGATTATTGCCACTCGATCGAGCACTCCATCGAATTTCAGGTGCTCTTCCTTCAATACATGATGCCGCGTCCTGTGAAGATCCTGCCGGTTCTCTGCGGATCGTTCGCCGAGAGCCTGACGAGCGGCGAGGCGCCGGAGTCAGCGGAAGAGTTGCGCCGCTTCTTCGAGATGCTGGGAGAGATGGCCGATCACGAGGGTAAGAAGCTCTTCTGGCTCCTGGGCATCGACATGGCCCACATGGGCATGCGTTACGGCGACAACTTCAAAGCCCTGGCCGGACAGGGGCGCCTCGAGGAAGTGGGGCTGCGCGACACGCTGCGACTGAAGCGCGCTTGCGCGGGCGACTCGGCCGGATTCTTCGATCTGGTGAAAGGCAACCAGGACGATTTGAAGTGGTGCGGCTACTCAGCTCTCTATACTTTTCTGCGCGCGCTGCCCTCAGCCAGAGGACGAGTGCTCCGCTACGAACAATGGAACATTGATCCGCAGTCGGTGGTTAGCTTCGCGGGAATCGAGTTTTCCGCGGATTCTTCAAACCAGTCCTAAGTTTGTTGCGGACTTCGCGCAGCACGCGCGCGTGAAGAACGCCTTCGTATTCGCCAAGGAATTTGCGCACGGCCGCAGGATCGCGCTTCGATAGCTCGCGCAAGGCCCAGGAGAGCGCCTTGTACACCATGTCGTCGCGGTCGGCCGCCAACTTGCCGCAGATGCGAAGCGTTCGGGACGTATCTCGAACTCGTACCGTGCTCACGAGAGCCGCGCGCCGGTACCAGCGATCGGGCGAGCGCGACCATTTGTCGATCAAGCTGGTGGGAATTTGTTTCTCCCGCCACGCCGGCCCGGAGAGATAACAAGCGAATGTATCGACGTCGCCCCAGCTGTCGATGCCGCGTGCCAGCCTCTCGATTTCGCGCGGACCGAGTGACGCCATCGCCGCGCGATGATGGAAGATCAGTTCATACGCCACCCACCTGGCGTGTGGAAGCAACTCGAGCGCCAGTTTCAGCACGTCGCGAGGCGCGGCCTTGGCGATTTGTTTCGAGAATTCGCGGCGCAACGCGCGAACTTCCGGAACGTTGGCGCGAGGTAACGCCCGCAGGCGCCGGACGATTTCCTCAACCGTGGGAGTCACTTCGCCATCCCCACTTGTCCGGCTTCAAATAGTCTGCGATCCATCCGGCGAAGGTGGCGGGACATCGCCGGCGTGATGAGCCGCCGGTGCGGCACGTCGCAGAGATACTCGGGGATGACCCACAGATCTTCCTCCGCCGTCATCCAATGGATGCGGTCGAACCGCCGTAGGTCAACGGGACTTGAATAATTGCGCAGAGTCTTCCGGCCCTTAGGATTGTAGTAGTGCTCGAAGTACGAGAGGGCCAACTCGCGCATCGTCCGATAGACCGGCTCGCGGATGCGCAATCCCGCGTAGTTCGACTTGCCGACCGCGCCCCAATGCCCGCGCTCGCGGTAGATGGCCACGCAGTGATCGTCGTCATGCTCGGCTTCGAGGTCCAGGAGCAGCGGCGGATGCCCGTGGAAATGCAGCGCGGCGGCGGCGAAGAGCGCGCCTTCCATACATTGTGCGGTGCGATCGCGCAGCACGCGGCGCGGGGAACGGCACGTGTCGCCGTCCTTTTCCTTGTTGTAGGGAAGCTGGTCGAGAAATTCCTGAATCTTTTCCGGCCGGGAAAGCTTGCGCAGTACGGCCCGCTCCTCCCGGTTGAACGCGCCGGTCATCTGAGAGGCGTGACAACCACCTTGCGGTATTGCACCGGACCGTGATCGCCCTGCAGCAGGATCGGCCCGGGCTCGGCCTCGTGGCTGTCGAGCGCGCCGCCGGTCACGCCGGGGATTTCCTCGTCGTCGATGATCTTCGTTCCGTTCAGCACGATGGTCACACGGTTGCCGACCACGGTCGCCTCCATCGTCTGCCACTCGCCGGCCTTCTTGCTGGCGTTAACCTTGGGCGTCAGGAATCCGTAGAGGGCGCCGTTGCCATGCGACTCTGGGGCTTTGCCGAAATCGTCGAGTACCTGAATCTCGTGGCGCCCGCGGATGTAGACACCGCTGTTGCTATGCTCGGCCACGTTGAATTCGACTTCGAGTTTGAAGTCCATGAATTTCTGCTCGGAGTAGATGTTGTTCGCCTTACCTTGATTGTCGAGCGAGCCATCTTTTACAGCCCAGCCGAGCGGACGGCTCTTGTCTTGCGGCAGCCAGCCGCCGAGGTCTTTGCCGTTGAAGAGAGCGACGGGCGCGCCGAGCTTTTTCTTGGCCGCGGCGTTCTTCGGGACGTTCCAAGCCGGGGCGCGAGCCGCTGTCCAGTTGCGCGGGGCATTGGCTCCCGCAGTTACCGTACCTTCGAGGCCCTTGCCCTTCATATGTGCGCGATAAACCGTCACCACACGGTTCTGTCCGCCGGAATAGGTCTTGAAGACCAGCTCGTCATTTTCAAGGGCCACTTCCGGCACGGGAAAGACGCTGCCGCCGCGGCCGACCATGTTGGCCTTGAGCGCTCCGCCTTCATTCAGCACCTGGAGCCACGACGTGTAGGTGTCGCCGTTTTCCGCCGTTACGGTGATGTCCCATTTCCCAAGGAACGCCTTCTCGTCTGCAAAAGCGACCGTGGCCAAAATCAACAAGAAAAAGAAAATCGCTTTGGATTTCATGTTCCTTCCTTCCATTCCACTCGTCGTCCTCGACGGTAAGCTTGATTCGCGATGTGCGCCGCGCCTGCCGCGTAGTGCCCGGCAGCGGCGTCTTCCCGGCTGGCGGACCGGTCCCGCACCGACATGATGAAATAATCGTAGTGCGAGGGCGCGCGCTCCACGTCGATCACCTGCTCCGTCTTCCGCGCGGGCAGCGGTTGTTTGGGCTGTCCATCCGCGGTGTAGCCCACCGACTCGAAATACTGCTTTCGCAACGCATCCGGAAAATGCCGCACTTCGCCTACCTGGGCGGGCCCGGGCACGGGTTCCGGAATCAATGTCACGCCGTTGTTGCGGATGATGATGGTTCCTTCCGTTCCCATGATCGTCGGCGGAATCGGGAGGCGCGAGTTCGCCAGGTTGACGTACATGTTGGCGACGAAGCCGTCGTATTCGAACATCGTATCCATGACATCGGGAACGGTGCGTCCGTCCTTCCAGTAATAGAGGCCGCCCTGCGAGACGGCGGACTTGGGCCGGCGAACGTCCATGATTTCGTGCAGGGTCGTGAGCAGGTGGACAAACAGATCGGTGGCCACGCCGCCCGAATATTCCCACCAGCAGCGCCAGCGGAAGAAGATTTTCGGATCGAACGGCCGCTTCGGCGCGGGCCCGATGAAGCGGTCCCAGTCGATCGTCTGCGGCGAGGCATCGGCCGGAATCGGATAGACCCAAGAACCGGCGGGGCTGTTGCGATTGTTGGCCATCCGCACCATGTTGACCCTGCCGATGGCGCCGGCCTTGATCAACTCGCGCGCTTTGGCGGTGATGGCCGAGGTTTTCATCGCGCTGCCGACCTGCAGGATGCGGTCGGTCTTCTTCACCGCATCCATGATCACTTTGCCCTGCGCCAGGTTCCAGGTCATGGGCTTTTCGATGTAGATGTCCTTGTGCGCGATGAGCGAGTCGAGCACGATCTGCTTGTGCCAGTGATCGGGCGTGGCCACGACGACGGCATCGACGTCTTTGCGCGCCAGGACCTGGTGATAGTCGCGCGTCGTGAAGACGGCATCGCCGGCGACTTCTTTTGCGCGCGTCAGGTGGCCGTCGTAAAGATCTGCCACGGCGATGACGCGCACGCCGGGCACCCGCATGAATGCATTCAGCAGGTTATTCCCTTGGATGCCGAGCCCGATGAAGCCGAGCCCGATCTGGTCGTTGGCGGAAGCAGCCTTCAGCGGCGGCGGCGATCCCGTCAAACGGTAGAGAATCGCGCCGGCCCCAGCCGCGCTCAGGAAAGAACGGCGGTTCATGCGGCGATTATATACCCACCGTTTTCCGAGGCAACCGTGATTCAGTCCTTCGCAGGTTTGACAGTAACGACCTGCACGCCGCCGAGGCCGTACGGGGCGTGGTAGTAAGCGTCGGTCCAATGCCGAGCGTCGCTGAAAGATTCGGGGCCGAACCACCAATTGTTTCCTTCGGTCTTGTAGCGGTCGTTGTGCAGCGGTCCAAACGTGTTCTGCAGGCTGCTCTCGACAATCACCTCGACGTTGTTTTCGCCGGGGCGCAATACGGAAGTCAGATCCGCCTCCCAAGGTTGCCACCCGAGGCTCGGCCCGGCGCGGCCATCGACCATCACGCGGATTACCGTCCCGACCGGTTGATCGAGCCGCAGCGTGACGCGCTCGCCTTTTCGGAAAACGACTGGAAACTGGTAGGCCATGTTTCCGGAGTAGAAGTGATAACCCTGTCCAACCCAATTGCCGCCCGCGAGCTGGGCCGGCTCGGCGACAAGGGAATATTCGGTGTCACTGATTTTCCTGGTAGCAAAATCGCCGATCAGGAAAATGTCCTCGACCTCGAGGCCGGTCCGGTACGCGGCGCCGAGTTCCACGGTGTTCGACCCGCGGCGCACTCGAACGGGGACTCGCCCAAACTGCCGGTCCCACTGCCAGCCATCGGCCGGCGCAGTCTTCTCGCCGTTGAAACGAATCTCAAAATTCTCGGCCTTCTCGACGACCAACCAGCCCTTCTCTAGGTCGATCTCCGACGTGAATTCGAACTGCATCTTGAAGTGCGCGGAGCCCGAAGGATGGATATTTTTCCATTCGAGCGCCCAGGGCTGGATGCCGCGCACCGGATCGAGTCCCGCGGCGGTGAAGACGGCGTTGCGCGCGCGCCACACCGGCACCGGCGACGCAAGCGCCGCGTCGTTCACGGAGTAACGGCAGCGGTCGAGCACGAGCGTGTTCGGCTGCAGACGCCGGAACCGAAACGTCGCGATCTTCTGAGGCGCGGGCCCGGGAGCCGCGGGCGCGGGATTGGTGAACACCGTCGGCGGCTGCGTCGTATCGATGACAAACGCGAGGCTGCCGGCAGGAGGAATCTCTCGGCGCAGGGTCTTCATCGGCCGGACGGCTCCCGTGCCGAGGTCCCACTCTTCGTAAGATCCCGCGGGTGTGGCGCCGATCGAGATATTTAGCGCCTTCTCCCGGTTGGTATTGGCCAGGAAATAGAGATGACGCGCCCCGTCGGTCTGATGCTGGTAGTAGATGTCCGTCGCCTGACGGCTGTCAGGACCGGTGATGGAGACGTCGCGCGGATGCGCCAGGTCGAGCGCGCGATCGAGGTCGTCCGGCTCCTCGCCGATGCGCACCACGCCGGTGCGCAGCAGCAGGGGCTGGATGCTGAGCGGCTGGCGGCCGCGGAAGATGACGCGCCCACCGCCACGGATGAAGTCCATCAGCATGTTAATTGTCTCTTCGTTCCAACGGTACGCCGGAGGGACGACCACGACGTGATAGCGGCCCGCCGTGCCCGCGTGCAGCACGCCGTCGGCGACCTTGCCCTCGCGGTTGAGCAACACTTCGTCGCCGAGATCGAAATCGCGATGCATTCCTAGCAATGCCTGGATGGTGGCCGCGAACTTCTGATCGATTTGCGCCACCGGCTCCTGGGGAGGCCCGGGGGAGAACTCGCTCCACGCGCTGCCGAGCGGATGGAGCAACAGGATTTCCTTGTGCGGACGTCCCGACGAGGTGAAGTAAGCCGCTCGCGCCAAGTAATCGTTCAGCACCTTCATGCTCTCCCAATAGGGCTGGTGGTAGCTGAAGGTCGGCGGGTAGTCGCGCTTGCGGTCGCCGGTCATCGAGTAAAGGGTGAGATGCGGGACCAGGAAGTTCACTCCCAGCGCAAAATGGTAATCGGCAATCCATTTCAGGTCTTCGAATGAGGCGCTGTGACCGCTGACGCCATAGATTTCGCAAAGCGAGCGCGGACGTCCGTATTGGTGCGCCACGCTTGACACCTGCTTGAGCGTGAGCGGATCGTCGATGTTGCGGCGCAGGTGATCGATGCCCGGCATCTGCTGGTGGCGGTAGTGCAACATGACGCTGCCGGTAACGCGCGTCTGCGAACCCATCGTGTCTTCGGCCAGGTAGTGTCCGGTGAGTTTCAGGCCCAGGCGGGCGGCCGTTTCTCCATATTGCTTGCTATAGGCCTCTTCGAACAGCTCGGCGGCTGTTCGCCAAAAGTCGTAGCGCACCTCGCGATGCCCCGGCAGGTTGCGCACCAGCAGCGGCAGGCCTTCGAGCACGGAGTAGCCGCGCTTTTTTTCGAAGACCTGGGCGAAATCCTTGGTCCAGGGAAATCCGCGCCCGGCGCCGACGCCGTAGTTCGGTTCGTCGGTGAAGACGCCGGGCATTGCCGGGCCAAAGTCCTTTTGGAACCGGCGTGCATATCCCTGGTCGAATGTGAGCTGGAGGAAGCGGGCCACGGCTTCTGGATTGAGGACGTCAAGATAGGTTTCGCCGTTATACCAATTGCTCTTCGGCGCAGGCTCGAAGAAGAACCAGAGCGTCTCCTTTCCGGATGCGGCCGCAGCTTCGTTCACCGGCTCGAATTCGTCGCCGTCAATGATGAAGACCCCGAGCGTATTCGGAGCCTTGACCGCGGCGGCGACCTCGCCCGGAGGAATCACCTTGTAGTTCATGCCCATCGCCGCGAATTCCGGATGTCCGGAGGTGGCCAGGCCGCCGGCAAAGCCGCTCGGCCACTTGTCCTCGTCGTAGAGCCAGGATTCGAGGCCGGCCTTGCGGCCCTC
This sequence comes from uncultured Acidobacteriota bacterium, assembly GCA_964601345.1. Taxonomy (GTDB): domain Bacteria; phylum Acidobacteriota; class Terriglobia; order JAJPHL01; family JAJPHL01; genus CAZRND01. The sequence continues at coordinate 15,851 of CAZRND010000024.1, forward strand.
GTCGAGGGCCACGCCGATCTTGGCAAACCACTCGTCGGAGAGATAGCGCGTCACCAGGCCGACGCGCGAGTGCATGAAATATCCGCCGTACCCGCGAGACGCGAAATCGCGGACCTGGCGGCGCAACTCGTCGTCGTCGAGAGCCGAGTTCCACGACCAGAAGGGGCTGGGACGATAGGAAGCGGGCGGATTGGCAAATTCTGTGCGACGAAGCGGAACGGTTTGGGAATGGACGGAGGCGCAGAGAAGATATAGAAAAAGAAGGCGCTTCATACCCGCCAGTATACGACTGAAAACGTTTTCAGAATTACTTCTTGACACTCGTTTGACCCGGCGTTAACTTGAACAAGAGTGAGTGTCGTTCAAAATTGAACGGGGGTGGGTTCAACATGAAAATCAACCATAGGGTTTTTGCGTTTTCGCTCGTCGTGTTGCTGAGCGCCGGCGCGCTCCTCTTTTCGCAAGCGGTCACCAGCTCGATTGTGGGCACCGTCACCGATTCGAGCGGTGCGTCCGTGCCCAACGCTACCGTCACGCTGATGGAAGAGAACACTTCCACCACGCGAACAACGTCGTCGAATGAGAGCGGCAACTATACGTTCCTCGACCTTCCGCCGGGCACATACCGGGTGACGGTGGAGCAGGCCGGTTTCAAGAAAAGTTCTCGCACGGGTGTAGGTCTTCTTGTGAACACCACGCTGCGCGTTGACCTGTCGCTCCAACCCGGCGCGGTGAACGAAGTGGTAACCGTGGTGGCCGAAACGGCCGCGTTGCAGACCGAGCGCGCCGACACCGGCCGCAAGCTCGATCAGGTCGTGGTTGAGGCGATGCCGCTGAGCACGAACCGCAATTACCAGAGCCTGCTGAACCTCGTGCCCGGCACGACCAAGGCGACCTTCCAGCACTCCCAGTTCTTCAACGCTTCGGACTCGCTGCAGACTGAGGTCAACGGGCAGTACCGGCAGATGAACAATTCTCAGATCGAGGGAATTGACAACAACGAGCGCACGGGCCTGCTGCAGGTGCTGATCCCTCCGGTCGAAGCGCTGCAGACCGTGGACGTCTCGACGAGCAATCACGCGGCCGAACTCGGCCGGGCCGCGGGAGCCGTGACGAACGTGCAGCTCAAGTCAGGAACCAACAACATTCACGGACAGGCCTACGAGTTCATTCAAAACAACTTTTTCAACGCCCGCAAGTTTTTCGATCCCTCGGCCGCTCCGCTCCACTACAACTATTTCGGCGGCCAAATCGGCGGTCCGATCAAGAGGAACAAACTCTTCTTCTTCGCTGACTATCTGCGGACCACGGACCACGAGTCGAACAGCAATCTCGTGACGGTGCCTTCGGCGCTGGCCCGGACGGGAAATCTCAGCGAGGCGACGAGCAAGGTTTATGATCCGGCGACCGGATCGCAGGATGGATCCGGCACGGGCCGCACGCAGTTCCCGGGCAACATCGTTCCGGATGCCCGCATCGATCCCATCACGAAGAAGATTCTGGCCCTGGTTCCCCTACCGAATCTGCCCTTCAACGTGGCCAACCCGTCAAACAATTACTTCGCACTGCTGCCCTTCACGAAGGACACGACCTTCACCGACACTAAGATTGACTACAACATGACCGACAAGGACCGCCTCAGCGGACGGTTCAGCTTCCAGCGCCCGGTGATTTACCAGGCCCCTATTTTCGGCTTGGCGGGCGGGCCCGCGGCCGGAGCCTTCGAAGGCACCGGCATTCAACGCACCTACAGCACGGGCATCAACTGGAACCACGTATTCTCGCCCACGTTCCTCGGCGAGTTGCGCGTCGGCGTGGCGCACTATCACAATGAAGCGCAGAACAGCGACTACGGAACGCCCGCGTCGACAAACATCGGGATCCCCGGCGTCAACGTGAGCGGCTTCACCAGCGGCCTGGTCACCGTCAACGGACCCTTCAGCAATCCGATGGTCGGCTACTCGGCGAGCTTGCCTTGGGTGCGCGCGGAATCCAACATCGACCTGGTGAACAACTACACCAAGGTCGTGCGCAACCACACCATCAAGTTCGGCATGGACATGCGTCGCGTTCGCGACGAGCTGCTGCAGACCCAGTCGCAGGGTCCGCGCGGCGCCTACGGATTCGGCAGCGCGGCGACGGGCCTCTCCGGCGATACGAACACCACCTGGGGCAACACCATGGGCAGCCTGCTGCTCGATCTGCCGAACGGCGGCGGACGCGATTTCAGCATCGTCTTCCCCACGTATCGCGCCTGGCAGGTTTTCTTCTACGGTCAGGACAAATGGGTGGTCACGAACAAACTGACGGTCGATCTTGGCTTGCGCTGGGAGTTCTATCCGCCCGCCACGACGAGATTCCCCGGCCAGTTCTCGAATTATAACCCCGTCAACAACACGCTGGTGATCGCGGGCGTCGGCGGGAATCCCGGCAACCTGGGACTCGAGAACCACAAGACTTACTTCGGTCCACGCCTCGGATTCGCTTATCGTCTGACCAACAAGACCGTGGTCCGCGCGGGATTCGGCATCAGCTACACGCCTTTCCCGGACAACAGCTACGCCTGGGATAACTACCCGGTGAAAGGAAATGCCGCGCTCGTCTCGATCGCGGGCGTCACCGGCAACTTCGGTCCGGTCGGGTTGAGCTCCACTGGTCCGGTGGCGAAGTTTGCGACGGGCTTCCCGGTGCCGGCGCCGATCGTGATTCCGTCGAACGGCATCATCGACGCCAGCCAGAACGTCGGCGGATTGACGAACCTACAGGCCGGAAGCTGGAAGGTGGTTCCTCTCGATTACAAGAACCCTTACGTCGAGGCCTGGAATTTCTCGATTCAGCAGAGTCTCCCGTGGCACTTCACGTTGGACACGGCCTACGTGGGCAACCACGGCGTCCGGACCTCTGAGGAATACAACCTGAACGCCGTGAACACCGCGGCGGGAATCGCTTGCGGCACCAAGTGCCAGCCGGAGTTTCCGCGCACGGCGGCGGCCACGATGTTCTTCAAGGGCTATTCCTCGATGTACAACGCGCTCCAGATCAAGCTGGACCGGCGCTTCAACGCGGGTCTCGGCATCACGACGTCGGTCACTTGGGGCCGCGGCATGGGCTACAACTACGGCGGCTTGCAGTACTACATCGACGAGCGGCGCAACTACGCGCGTACGCCCTTCGACCGCGCCAAGACGTTCGTACAGAGCTACGTGTACGAATTGCCGTTCGGCAAGGGCAAGCGCTGGCTCAACGGTTCGAACGCCGCCAACTACGTCGTGGGCGGATGGAAACTTTCGGGCATCCTGACGATGATGTCCGGCACGCCGGTGAATATCACCTTCAGCGCGACGGGCCTCAACACTCCCGGCAACGGCAACTCCCCGAACCAGGTGGGCGAGTTCAAGGTTCTGCACGGAATCAACGTCGGGAATCCCTGGTTCGACACAACGGCGTTCGCGGCTCCGACTTGCGTGGCGGTCACGGCAGCGTGCCCGGCCGGCAGCAAGGCGTTCTTCGGCAACGTCGGTTACAACTCCGTATCCGGACCGGGTTTCTTCGATCTGGGCCTGACCCTTTCGAAGGACATCCGGCTCACCGAGCGCTTGGGATTGAGTCTGCGCCTGGAGACTTTCAACGTCACCAATACGGCGCAGTTCGGCAATCCGGCGGGCGGCTGCTGCACGGGTAACTTCGGCGTGATCACCGGCCTGGTCGGTTCCGGCAGCGGAAACGTAAACGGGACGGGCGGCGCGCGCTATATCCAGTTGGGCGCCAAGCTGAGCTTCTAACGCTTCTGCAGACGGACTAAGAGTTGCTGCACTTCCGGGTCGGGCTTGATTTTGAGCGCGGCCCGGAGGTGCGCAATCCCTTCCGGTACGTTCCCACCTTCCGCTAGAGCGACCCCAAGATTGGTGTGCGCATCCGCAAAGTCCGGCTTGATGCGGAGGGCCGCTTCAAAGTGCAGGATCGCGTCCGTGCGCTTCCCAAGCGCGGCCAGCGCCACGCCAAGATCGTTGTGGGCTTCGGCGAAATCGGGCTTCGCTGCAAGCGCCGCTTCAAAATGAGGGATCGCGTCGGACATGCGTCCCGATTGCGCCAGATTCAACCCCAGGTTGTATTGCGCTAATGCCAGATTGCCTTTGATCACCGGAGAGTCGGGCAAAACCCGCAGAGCTTCCTGATACTGCGTGATGGCCTCCGGCAGTCCGCCCGCGGATTGCGCGAGCGCGCTCGCGAGATCGGTGCGGGCGCGCGCGGAGTCCGGCTTAATGCGCAGCGCCTCGCGATACTCGGAGATCGCTTCCGGGAGGCGTGCGGGCGACTCCGCCAGCGCGACGCCGAGATTGTGATGGGCAAGGTAATTCCCTTCCGTCACCTCGATGGCGTGGCGGAAGAGGGTCTCGCTGTTCTTCCAGGTTTGAATCTGCGCCGCGCAGAGCACTCCCAGAATCAGGCATGCGGCATACGCGAGAACGCGAGCCGCTTGTTCCGCGCGCGGCCATCGCGCAACCACGTCCGCCGCGCCCCAGGCGATCATGATGAGCAAGCCGGTCATCGGCACGTAGGTGTAGCGATCGGCGCGGGCCTGCGCGCCGACCTGTACGAGTCCGATGACAGGAACGAGCGCACCGAGATACCAGAACCATCCCACCGCGAGATAGGGCTGTGCGCGGATGCGCCAAAGAACCGCCGCCGTGACGCCGGCGAGTAGAAATATCGAACCAATCACCTGCCACGCCGGCACTACGACCGGGTAGGGATAGAAGGCTGCCAGTCCCGACGGCCAGAACATCTTCGCGACATAGATGACGTAGGAAACCACCGCGTTGGCAAAGCGCAAATCCAGCGGAAACGTCTCCGCGGTGCGCACGGCCCCGCTACCCTGCTGCACAAAGTACGTGACCGCCGCTGCGGCGCCGCTCAGCGCGAAAAAAGGGGCCTTTTGCGTCGCGAGAACCCTCCGCCGCAACGGCCAAACGTCGAGCAGCGGCAGCAGAAACGGCAGCGTGACGATCATCGGCTTCGACATGAGCCCACACGCGAACGCTCCGAGCGCCCACCAATAGCGATTCGCCGAGTAGGCCCACAGCGTCAGAAACCAGAAGAGCGCGCAAAGAACATCCTTGCGTTCCGAAACCCACGCCACGGATTCCACATGCAACGGATGCAGCGCGAACACCAGCGCAACAAAGGCGCTCGGCCGGCATGCTCCCGTGGCGCGATTCAGAAACGCAAAGAGGAAAAGCGCGGCGAGGGCATGCAGGAAGGCATTCACCGCATGGTGGGCCCCGCCGCTCACGCCGAAGAGCTCCACATCGAGCATGTGCGAGAGGCGCGTCAGCGGAAACCAGTTCGCGGCTTCGATGGACGTAAACGCCCAGCGAATCCCGTCCGATGTGACACCGTTCTTCACGTGCGGGTTTCCGGTGACGTATTCCGGATCGTCGAAGTTGACAAAGTCGAATTGCGCCACTGGGAGATAGGCCAGGAATGCGACCAGGAAGACAAGCGGATAGAACTTGCGCACGCTCAAGATGTTAAGATAGCTGCTCCCCTATGCGCTACATCCTTGCGCTTGATGAAGGAACGACGAGCGCGCGCGCGATCGTCTTCGACGAGACGGGCAAGGCGCGCGCCACGGCCGGCAGGCCGATCGATTGCACGTATCCGCAGGAAGGCTGGGTCGAACAGGACCCCGAGCAGATCTGGCAGGCGCAGCTCGACTCGGCACGCGAAGCGTTGGCAAAATCCGGCGCGTCCCCGGGCGATGTCGCTGCCATCGGCATCACCAACCAGCGCGAAACTACCATCCTGTGGGATCGCAAGACGGGGAAGGCGGTCGCGCCCGCGATCGTTTGGCAGGACCGCCGCACGGCGCACCTGTGCGGCGAATTGAAGTCGGACGGACGCGAGCCGGAAGTGACGCGGCGCACCGGGCTACTGCTCGATCCTTATTTCTCGGGAACCAAGCTGAAGTATCTGCTCGATAAGGTGGGCCGGGCGGACAATCTGCTTTTCGGCACCGTCGATTCCTGGCTCATCTACCGTTTGACCAAGGGACGCGTTCACGCCACCGACGCGTCGAACGCTTCACGGACTTTGCTCTACAACATTTCGGAACGGCGCTGGGACCGGGCTATGCTGAACATGCTCAGCATCCCGTCCTATGTACTGCCGGAAGTGCGCAGCTCGTCGGAACGCTACGGTGAGGCCGACGCGAGCTGGCTCGGCGCGCCCATACCGATTGCCGGCGTCGCCGGAGATCAACAGTCGGCGCTCTTCGGGCAGACTTGCTTCCATCCAGGAACGGCGAAGAATACCTACGGAACCGGCTGCTTCCTGCTGCTGCACACCGGCAATAATCCCGTGGTTTCGCTGGAACGTTTGTTGAGCACGGTGGCCTGCTCGGGCCCGGACGAGAAGGCCTTTGCTCTCGAAGGCAGCGTCTTCATGGGAGGCGCGGCGGTCCAGTGGATGCGCGATTCGCTGAAGCTCTTCCGCACGGCGGCGGATAGCGAGGATCTCGCGACGTCGGTGTCGTCGACCGAAGGCGTGTACGTGGTGCCCGCGTTCGTGGGATTGGGCGCGCCGTACTGGGATCCGCACGCGCGCGGCGCCATCCTGGGATTGACGCGCGGCTCCACCGCCGCGCATATCGCCCGCGCCACGCTCGAATCGATTGCCTATCAGACGCGCGACCTGGTCGGCGCGATGGAAAAAGATTCCGGTGTTCCGCTCGCCGAATTGCGCGTGGACGGCGGCGCGGCCGAAAACAACTTCCTGATGCAGTTCCAGGCGGACATCCTGGGCAAACCGGTGGTCCGCCCCTCTTTCACGGAGACGACAGCCCTCGGTGCGGCTTATCTCGCCGGCCTCGCGGTGGGCGTATGGAAAAACACCGCCGAGCTCGAGAAACTGTGGCAACGCGAGCATACCTTCACTCCCCGCATGGCCGACGCCGATCGCGAGCGGCTCTACTCCGGCTGGAAAGAGGCGGTCGTGAAGGTCATGATGAGGTAACCATGAAATTCCTTCTCTTCCTCTGCTGTTCCCTTCTGCCGGTATTCGCAAGCGATCTGACTGAGGGAGATTTCAAGAGCAACCTGGTGCCGAAGCCCGTGCCCTACACCGTTCTGCTTCCGGACGGCTACAAGGACGGGCCGCCACTGCCGCTCCTTCTCTATCTGCACGGCGGCGGGGGCGATCGCACAGCGCTCAACCGCATGCGTCCCCTCTTCGACGAGATGTGGAAATCAGGACGCCTGCCGAAGATGGTCGTGGCTACGCCGAGCGTTACGTCACGCTGCTTCTACATGGATTACAAGGACGGCACCGAGAAATGGGAAACGCTCATCGTCGGACCGTTTCGAGAATTCCTGCAGAAGACCTACAACGCCAGCGCCGATCCGAAGAAGAATCTATTGATGGGTCCATCCATGGGCGGAATGGGAACACTGCGCATGGGCTTCAAATATCCCGAGAGATTCGGCGCGCTGGCGGCGCAGGAGCCGGGCATCGAGCCGATTCTTCACTGGAAGGACATGCAGCCGCGCCACCGGTTCTGGCGCGATGACGATCTGTTCGAAGCGGCCTTCGGCAAGCCCGTCGATCCGGCTTATTGGGAAGCGAACAATCCGGCTTCGATCGTGCATGCGAATCCCAAAGCGATCGTCGCTTCGGGAATGAAGATCTACCTCGACGTCGGCGATCAGGACCTGTTCCTGCTATACGAAGGCACCGAGTTTCTGCACCGCGTGCTGTGGGACAACCACATCGAGCATGAATATCACCTGGTGCACGGAGCCGATCATGTCGGGCGCACCATGCGTCCGCGCTCCATCGAGGCGCTGGAGTTTCTGGCGCGGGTGCTGAATCCGCCCGGGCCCGACCCCGTTGCGGAAGCGGCCCGCAAGACCATCGAGCCCGCCAAGAGAAAAGCCGGAATCCGGTAGAGAGCTACTTCTTCGCCAGACGCCAGGCGAGGACACAGCCAAGGATCAGCTTCACTCCATCGAGACCCGTGTAAGCCGCGTGCAACATCCAGAACGTGGACATTTGCGGAGGCGGCGGATTGCGCGGAACAAAATCGAGCGACCGGCCAAGGGAAACGATCTGCGGCATAACCAACGCGGCCAGCAGAACGACGATGGTAATCATCACGCCGGCCAGGATCGCCTCGGTTCGTAGGGCGCCGCGCTGGAGAACAACAACCAGCGGCGCGGCGAGCACAAGCTGAACCAGGAACCAGATCAGGAAATACCAGCGATTCAGCTCCGACGCCAAATGGCGCAGCACGGGGCGCGCCGTGTCGCGCGGCAGCGAGCCGAGCACCGGCGCGGCCTGCTCGGTGGGCGCGGTCAGGACGCGGTCCACGGTGGCGAAATTCTGAGTGGCGACGAGCCACATCGCCAGCGAGCCCATCAGCCAGGCTCCGGTCAGCAGCAGCGCCACGGACAGCGGTTTCAATTTAGAAGAAGAGATACTTCCGCCACGCTTCCTCGCCGCGCCCCATCAGGCGCATCAGTTGACGCGAGGTGTGCAGGCTGAACGGACGCGGCTGGCGGAGCAGGCGCATCCCCGCTTCGTCGGGGAGCCGGTCTCCCTTGCGGTTGTTGCAGCGGTGGCAGCAAGTCACCAGGTTCTCCCACGAGGATTCGCCGCCGCGCGAGCGCGGCACGATGTGGTCGAGCGTCAGCTCGGCCGCGGGCATCACCTGGGCGCAAAACTGGCAGGTGTTGCGGTCGCGCATCAGGATGTTCTTGCGCGACAGCGCGCGCGTCTGGTACGGCAGCCGGCGATATTCGAGCAGGCGGATGACGGACGGCACACTGAAGGCGTTCGCCGCGGAATGCACGCGCTCGCGCGAGTGCTCCTCGGCCGAGGCTACGCCCTTAAGCACCAGGACGATGGCGCGACGCGCCGCCGTCACGTGGATCGGCTCATAGGTAGCGTTCAAAACCAGGACTGGCAATTGCAGGGGGTGGTCCATAAGCTAGAGACCACCTTTATGGGAGGGTGCCGGGGAGCAGGGATCAACCGCCAAGGCGCGGCTGCCCTGCTGGCAACTTCGGAAGTCCAGAATCTGGATCATGCGGCCCTCCGTTGTCCGTAAGAAACCAGTATACAACAAACCGGCTTTACGGGGAGGGACTCACTCGTAACGCAGGGCCACGGTAGGGTCGACCCGGGTCGCCCGCCGAGCCGGGAAGTAGCTGGCGCACAGGCCCACAAGCGCTAGCAGCGCGACTACCGCCGTCAGCGTAAGCGGATCGTGCGTCGAAACACCGCGCAGCATGCTGGCGATGGCGCGCGTGGCGGCGAGGCTCGCCGCCAGGCCAACGGCCACGCCCACACCGATGAGCAGCGCGCCGCGACGAAGGACCATGGCCATCACGTCCCAGCGGCTCGCGCCGAGCGCCATACGAATGCCGATCTCGCGGGTCTGGCGCGCCACGTTGTAGGCCATCACGCTGTAGACGCCAAGAGCCACCAGCACGAGTCCAACACCGCCGAAGATGCCAAAGAGAACCACGCTGAGCCGCGGCTCGGCCCAGGAAAACTGCTTAAGAAAATCCTTCAACGTGCCCGTGAGCGTGAGCGCCACGTTGCGATCGACGCTCCAGATTTCCCTCCTCACGCTGTTTAGGAGCGACACAGGATCGCCGGCCGTGCGCACCAGAATGCCACGCTCAAAGGCGCCCGTAATGGTGTAAGGAAGGTAAGCTTCGGCCATCGGCGGCGACGACGGACCTTGATTCGCGGCGTCGGCCACAACGCCCACAATTTCAAACACCGGATTGTCCACCTTGCCGGGAGTCATGGTCTCGAGGTACTCAAACTTCACGCTCTTGCCGATCGGGTCTTCCTGTCCAAAGTATTTATTGACCAGAAGCTGGTTGACCACCGCGACCTTGCGCGCGTTGTTGACATCCGCTTCGCTTGAGACGCCCTCGCAAAAGAGGCGCAGTCCCGCCCTCGGAAAGTAGCCACTACTGCAAAGCTGGGAAA
>CAZRND010000025.1:0-25435 GCA_964601345.1 uncultured Acidobacteriota bacterium
GAAGGACTTTGTCGCCACCAAGGCTATGATCGTGAGCGAGCCGGCGTTATGGAAGAGCTTGATGGAGAAGCTAACCGCCGTGCAGATCGAATTCCTGCGGAATCAGGTTGCGGCCGGGGCGCAAGCCGTCCAGGTTTTCGATAGCTGGGCGGGATGCCTTACGCCGCACGATTATCGCGAGTCCGTTTTGCCGCACACGCGGCGGCTGATCGCGGGCGTCGCGAGCGCGGGCGCGCCGGTGATTCACTTTGCCACGGGAATCTCGGGAATTCTCGATCTCTTGCCGGACCTCGGCGCGCAGGTGATCTCGCTAGACTGGCGCGTCAATCTGGGCGATGCCTGGACGCGACTCGGAAACGGCGTCGCCGTGCAGGGGAATCTCGATCCTGTGGCTCTGCTCTCGCCGCTCCCTGAGCTGCGCTGCGCCGTAAAGCGCGTCACGGACTCGGCGGGCGGACGTTCGGGTCACATCTTCAACCTCGGCCACGGTATCCTGCAGCAGACTCCGGTTGAGAACGTGCGAGCCGCCGTCGAGATGGTCCGTGAGATGACGGAGAAGAAGGCTTGAACGGCGTGCTCCTGCTGGCGCACGGAAGCCCCGATTCGCTCGACGGGATGGCCGAGTTCCTGAAAAACGTTCGCAATGGACATCCCGCGCCGCCCGAGCTCGTGGCCGAAATGACGCACCGCTACGGACTCATCGGCGGACGCTCGCCGCTGCTGGACATCACCATGCGCCAGGCGCAGGCCCTCGAAAAGAATCTCGGCGACGACTGGCGTGTCTTCGTCGGCATGCGCAATTGGAAGCCGTATATCTCGGACGCCGTGGCCGAGATCGCGCGTGACGGCGTCAGCCGACTGATTTGCCTCTGCCTCGCGCCGCAGAATTCCACGCTCAGCACGGGCCTCTATCGCAAGCGGCTCAAAATGGCGGAGTCGGAGCGAGGCATCGATCTACCGATGCATTTCATCGAGAGCTGGCACCTGCATCCGCTACTGGTGGAAGCGTTCGCCGGACGTCTGCGTGAACGGATGGCTGAGTTGTCCGGACAAAAGTACGCCGTGGTCTTCACCGCGCACAGTTTGCCGACCCGCGTGCTGGCAGCCGGCGATCCGTATCACCAGCAAGTGCAGGAGACCGCGCGCGCCGTGGCCGATGCCGCGCGGCCGGCGCACAACTGGCTATTTGCCTATCAGAGTCAGGGGGCGAATCGCGAGCCGTGGCTCCTGCCCACCGTCGAAAACGTAATGCTCGACTTGCGCCGCGATGGCTTTTCCACCGTGCTCGTCGCGCCCATCGGATTTGTTGCCGATCACGTGGAGGTCCTTTACGACATCGACATCGGTTTTCAGGAATTCGCCCGACAAATCGGACTGAAGCTCGTACGCACCGATTCCCTCAACGATCGTCCGGAGTTCATCGACGCGATGGCGGCCGTGGTCCGCGAGGCGGCGGAGGCGGCATGGCGCGCGTAGCCGTCGTCGGCGGCGGCGTCTCGGGTCTCGCCGCGGCGTTTTACCTCGAACGCCTCGCGCCTCCGGACACAGAGATCGTTCTCTTCGAGCAGTCGCGGCATCTTGGCGGCGTGATTGCCAGCGCCAGGGAAAACGGCTACGTCTGGGAAATGGGCCCGGATTCTTTTCTCTCCAACAAGCCGGCCGGCATCCAGTTGGTGGAAGAACTCGGGCTCACCGATCGCCTGGTCAATTCCAACCTGCGCAGCGTCTTCGTGGTGCGCGGCGGACGGCTGGTTCCCTTCCCGACGGGTTTTCAGTTCTTTGTTCCCAGCCAGTGGCGCGCCCTGTTGAGCGCCGAGCTTCTCGGCTGGGGATCGAAGTTCACGGCCTTGCGCGAGATGTTTCGCCACCGGGCCGCTCAGGGCGAGGATATTTCGGTCGCGGACTTTGTGCGCTCACGTCTCGGAACTGAAATCTACGACTACCTGGCCGAACCCCTTCTCTCAGGAATCTATGGCGGCGACGCCGAGCAGCTCAGCATGGCCTCCGTGCTCCCTCAATTCCTCGCCTACGAGCAATCGCACGGAAACGTGGTGCGCGGCGCCTTGCGCTCCGCCTCGAAGGCAAGCACAAGCAAATGGTCGATGTTTGTCAGCTTCCGCGATGGGATGCAGGAGTTGACCGACGGCATTGCCGCCGCACTCAAACGGACGACCGTGCATCCAGGGCAACCGATAGAAGAAGTGCGCGATGGTCGCGTGCAGGGCCAGGCCTTCGACGCCGTAGTTCTGGCGGCGCCAGCGCACGTTTCCGCGCGCCTCTTGCGGGCGTGGGCGCCGGGAGTGGCTGAGATTCTGGCCACCATCCCTTACACCACCTCGACTACCGTCTCGCTTGGATACCACGCCGCCGACCTGCCCGTCTCCGAAGGGGGATTCGGATTCGTCGCGCCGCGCAAGGAGAATCGCCGCATCCTCGCCTGCTCCTGGCTCTCGGCGAAATTTGCCGGACGCGCGCCCGAAGGGCGCACCTACGTGCGAGGATTCCTCACCGGCGGCAGTGACGCATCTGACGAACAGGTGACGAACACAGTCCTGGACGAGCTCCGCAGTCTCATGGACGTCACTAAGCCGCCCGAGCACGTAAGAATCGCGCGCTGGCCTGCGGCGATGGCGCAGCCGGTCATCGGACACAAGCAACGCATCCAGACCCTGCGCGAGCGCTTGACGGCCTATCCGCGCCTGAAGCTGGCGGGAAATTATCTCGATGGGATCGGCATTCCGGATTGCATCCGGAGCGCGCGCAGTGCCGCGGAATCGATCGCCTCAGAGCTTCGCGGCGCGCGCTAATTCCGAGTTCAGGCAAACTCGGTAGACGTATTCCACTTCGTCGTCCTCCGTGACAGGACGAAAATACCAGACCGTGGCCTCGCCGTCCTTCACCTCAAATTCGATGGTCTGGTGAAGCAGTTCCTGCCGTAGGTACGCGATGGATTCCGCCGTGGCGCGATGCGCGATTTCGAGCGACGTGGTTCCGAGATCCAGGTACAGGGGCGGACCTAGACGAACGTCTCGCACGGTCCCGCTCGATCGTGGCATGACTCAGGATTATGGCCGGGCCGGGCTGACTACTGCAATGGGAGGCCTGCCGGTGTCGCTAGGATTTGTCCCGGCCGAGATTCCGGCGGTGGCGCCGGCTGTCGCTGCCGAAATGGTCGTCACCGCAACGGTGCTCGCGGCGGTCGTGCCGGCTTGCGTCCCGACCGTAGTCGCGGCGGCAGCGGACGCCGCCGTGGTTCCTGATGAAACCGGCGCGGCAACCGAGCCCGCCACGGCGGTGCTGGTCTGCCCGGCAACCACAGTCACGCCAGCCGTCGCCGCGGCGACCACGCCTGCGGCGACCGGGCGAAAGCTCACCCTGCCCTTGAACACAGTGAGAATTGTTTTGTCGTTTTCCACTACGAGCGCGAAGTCCGTACCCAGGACGCCGCACACCGCCGTCCGGGTGCGCACTTCAAATTTCGCGTTGGGCGCGGTCAGTTTCCTCACCTCCGCGCGAACTCGCCCGTAGGCCAGGAAAAGATCGGATTGCTGGTTTGCGGCGTTGTGCTGCGTGACAGTCAGGCTGCTTTCGGAACCGACGCTGAGGATCGATCCATCGTCCAGGACGACCCGCGCGCGGCCTTGCTTTTCGGTCTCGACCTTGTCGTTCCAGAGAATCGTGTCGCCCTTGTTCCCTGGCGTGCGATCGGCCCCGCGGACAACGTACCCTACTGGAATGATCGCAGTAATTTGCCCGGCGTGCGAGCCCGACGCGGGCGCCGCGCGCCGCGCCGGCTGTTGCGGCGGCTCCGGCAATTCAGCTTCGCCCCGGATCAATCCGGCCATCCCTTCGGGCACTTCGACGGTCTTGCCGTATCCTTCGTCGACGATCGTGATGTTTCCGGAATTCGCGAGAACGTACGCCCGATCCTTGAGGCGCGCGACCTGGTAGCGCCGCGCCGGGCCGGGTTCCGGTCGAATCGATACGGCTTCCGCCGCCAGGCGAACTTCGCGCAAACGGTCATGCGCGGCGCTCACCAGCACACTCCCCTGCTCCACCTCGGCCCAAACGCCGCCGTTGCGAGTGTGGAACGTGATCGCACTTGCTTCGCTCAACTGCAGGCGGTCGCGCGACGAGAGATTCACGGTGGCGGTGCCGCGGGCGCCCGTCTCGAGGCGGTCGCCGTTCGTAACCACGGTGGAAGCGGTAATCGGAGTTCCGTTCAGGAATGCGGGCCCGGTCGTCAGAGCGGCGCCAACCACTACGTCGGGGCCGGAAGACACCCCGCTTCCAGCGGCGACCAGGACCAGCGCGACGAGAATCCGTCCAAGCATAAAAGGCCTATTCCCCAACGTAACATGTGATTTCTGTTTTCGCGATTTATCTGGGGAAAAAGCGCTTACTACTTTGATTCTCCGATATGATCGGCAAAGATCATGTCGCAGGGCCTCCTTTTCTCCCGCGTGCTGCTCACCGGACCTGCCGGATGCGGCAAAACGCACCGCGTGCTCGAAATCTTCCGTCGCGAAATCGTCGCCGGACGCGAGGAGGACGTCCTGCTCCTGTCGCCGACCACCAGCTTCCGGGAACACACGCGCAATACCCTGTTGCGGTCCGGCGAGATCCGCGCGTTCTCGGGACGCTCGGTGGCGACATTCTCCGATCTGGGGCTCGATGTGGAAGCGACCCTTACCTCCGCTCGGCAGGAACTCTTGGCGCGACGCTTGCTGCAGGAAATGAAGGCGGCGGCTTTTGCGGATGTCGCCAAGTTCCCCGGTTTCCGCCGCACGCTGGTGGAGGAGGCGGAGGAGGCCATCGCCGCCGGCCTAGCCGCAGCGTCCGAATTTCCGCGACGCCGGGAGGCCTTTTCTCAATTCTTGCGCCGCTATGAGGCCGCGACCGCGCCCTTTCGTCCCGTCGCTCAACCCGTGGCTCGGCCCTCGATCCTGCTCGTGGATGGCTTCACCGACTTCACGCCGCGGCAGCAACAGGTCGTCGCAACCCTGGTCGAAGGCGCGGGGAGCGCGATCGTCACGCTGCCTCCCGACTGTGAGCCCGCCGCCGATTTCCTGGTGAAACGTCTTGGTTTCCAGGTGGAGACGATGACTGGAAATCACCGCACGCGCTCGACGCTCGCGACACTCGAAGGAGCGTCCTGCCGCTCGACGCTCACGCGGCACGAAGAGGTCGAGATGGTGGCCCGCCGGGTCCAGGAGTTGATTCGCGAAGGCTACCGCTATCAGGAAATCGGCGTGATCGTTCGAAACGCCGAGGCCTACCTTGCGCTGATCGCCGACATCTTTCGTCATCACCGGATTCCCGCGCGCTTCTTCTTCCCGGTCACCATTCCGGAGACGGCCCTCGGCCGGCATCTGCTGGCCTGTCTGAAGCTCTTCCCCAGCCCGTCGCCGGAAGACGTGATGTCGGTATTGAAATCGCCTTACTCTCCCGTCGTTGCGGAATTTTTCGACAAGCTCGCGGCGATCGAGCAGCAGCGGGCGGGGGCGAGGTCCGTTGCCGAGATGGCCCGCTGGGTTCGCCACCTCTGGTCGACGCTGACGCTGCCGCGAGAGATTCCGCCGGGCCTGCCGCACGATCTGGCGCTCGATCTTCGCGCCGATGCCCAGGCCGAAAAGGAGGCTCGTGCCGTGACCGAGGAGATAACCGAAGCAGCGGAAGCGGAAAGAGCGGGGCTTGATTTCGCAACCTTCGCGGCCCTGCTCGATTCGGAACTTCGGCGCCGCCAGTTCCACGTACGCGACCGCCGCGCGGACGTCGTCAACGTGATGAATCCTTTTGAGGCGCGACAGTGGGAGTTGCGCGCGGTGTTTGTCGTCGGCCTGGTAGAGAAGGAATTTCCGCGTCCGCGCCAACGCCCGCTCTTTCTCCATCCGGAGAAAGACAACGAGCGCGAGGAAGCGCGCTTGTTCTACGCCGCAACGACACGTGCCCGCGACCGGTTGTTCCTTTCCTATTCGTCGATGGACGATCGAGGCGTGCCGTTGCTTCCCTCGCTGTTCCTCGAAGGAGCGCCCGCCGCGCAACCAGAAGAGGATCCCGTGGAAGTCGAAGCGCCTGCTCCTCCTGCAGCGCCGGCGCGTTTGACCCTGCCTGCCAGCCTGGCTCGCTTGCGCGAGCGCGAGGTTAGCTACAGTGCCAGCCGGTTTGCCAATTTTGCGCACTGCCCTTTCCAACATTTCGCGCAATACCTGTTGCGTCTGGGCGAGGAGCCCGAAGGGCTGGACTTTCGCATGCAGGGCGGCATCATCCATAAGACGCTGCACGACTGGGAGTCCGAGGGCCGCGCGCGTCCCATCGAGGAAGTCTTCGACAAAGTCTTCGATGCCGAGACCGCGAAGATCTCCCTTCACCACGTGGAAGAACAAATCCGCTCCCGCATGCTCGAGGACCTGAAGCGGGTGGTCGGGGTCGAAGCTCTGCACGACCGCGACTACCGCACGACCGTCGACCGCTCCCTGCTGGAAAAAGGATTCGGCGGCCGCGACGAGAAAGACATTCTTGAATGGACGCTGGCGGACGGCGCGAAAATCCAGTTGCGCGGCCGCCTCGATCGCGTGGAGACCGTGCAGGACGGAAGCAAGCGCCTGGGGTTGGTTGTGGATTACAAATACAGCAAGAACGGCTTTCAGGAAAAGCTCCTGGAGCGCGGCGAGTCGCAGGGAATCCAGATTCCCATGTACCTGCTGGCGCTCGACGAGTCATTCGGCATCGAACCGGCGGGCGCGGAGCTCTATACGTTGCGCGACGAGCCGCAGCGCTCCGGACTGATCAACGCAGCCTATGCCAATCTCCTCTATCGAAGCTCGCCTCCGAAGAAAAGCCTGGTCTTGCGTCCCGCGGAATTCCGGGCGCTGCTGGAGAAGAGCCGCGAGCAGATGAAAGAGTTCGCGCAAGAGATTCGCGCCGGCGAAATCCGAGTCGATCCGCATAAGACCGACCGCTGCCGAAAAGGCAAATGCGACTTTTATGACCTCTGCCGAACCGAAAAGGCTTGAGTCCGCCGTCCTCACCGAGGACCAGCGGCGCGCCGTGGGCTCGGCGGCAACGCGCATCTGCGTGAACGCCGGCCCGGGATCGGGCAAGACGCGCGTGCTCGTCGAAAGAGTGGCGCGAGGCGTGGACACGGGTCGCCTGAAACTCGATCGCATCCTGGCGCTGACTTTCACCGAGAACGCCGCATCGCAGATGAAGGACCGCCTGATGCACCGGTTCGAAGATCCGGCGCAGAGGCGCAGCGTGGAGCAGGCCGCCATCTCCACGATCCACGGATTCTGTTCCGGACTTTTGCACGACCACGCCATCGAAGCGGGCCTCGATCCACGATTCCGCGTCCTCGATGAGATCGAGGCGGGTGTGCTCAAGGATCGCGTCCTCAGCCAGGTGCTGGACGAATTCGAGGAGAAGGACCACGCAAGCTTCGAAGCCTTCACCCGTCACTTCGGACCGAAGTGGAAGGACTCTCTGCGGAAGGGTTGCGAGGAAACTTCCCGCCGGGCAGCCGATCCTGGGAACGCGGAATCCCTGGTCGCGGCCGGCCAAGCCCCGCAAAGGATTTTCGAGTTGGTGAATCGGCGCCTGACGGAAATCGGGACACTTGTGAAGGGAGATCGCCGTTACCGCGAGCTTGTCGCCGAAATCCAGGGATTGATAGCGCGGCGGCAGATCAAAGAGGCCGAGGATTTCAAGCTCACCGGGCTCAGAAATAAGGAGTGGAACGCGATCCTCAAAGATTTCCGTGAAGGGGACGGTCTCGATACTCTGCCGGCCCTCGAGGCATCGCTCGTGGAGGAAGCGGCCGCGGCGCATCGCCGCCGCATCGCGGAACTGCTGGCGGCTTGCCATCGCAGCTACGAGGCGGAGAAGGCGCGCCTCTCCACGCTGGACTTCGACGACCTTGAACGTCGCGCGGCGCTGCTGCTCTCCGATTCAGGACAAGCGAAGCGCGCGTCGGAACCTTTCGACGAAATCTTAATCGATGAGTATCAGGACACCAGCCTGATGCAGGCCCAGATCCTCGAACGAATGGCGCCGTTGCGTACATTCTTCGTCGTGGGTGACCCGAAGCAGTCCATTTACGCGTTTCGCAACGCCGAGCCGCGCAACTTCAGCGATGCCTGGAAACATGCCGACATTGACGATGGGCGGCTGCCGCTGCGGGAGGATTTTCGTTCTCGCCACGAAATCCTGGCTGCCGTGAATACTTACTTCGCGGGCATTCAAGGTTTTGGCGGTGCGCCCGGCTTCGCGCCGCTCCTGGCCGGGAAAACTTTCCCGTCGAAAGGCGAGCCGTCCGTGGAAGTGCTCGTCACCCTCGTAGAAGAGCAGCGGCGCTCGTGCGAAGCCGCCCACCTCGCGCGGCTGATCCGCGAACGCTTCTCAGACCGGTACGGAAGCGTCGCGATGCTTTTCCGCAGCACGAGCGACATGAGCATCTATGAAGCGGCGCTACGGGAGCAGGGTGTGCCCTATTTCGCGGAGACGGGGCGCGGATTTTATGAAGCCCGCGAAGTCTCCGACGTCGTGAATTTCCTGCGCGTGCTCGATAACGATCGCGACGAGATCGCGCTCGCTACGGTACTGCGCTCGCCGATGTTCGGCGTCTCGGACGATGCCCTGTACCTGCTCGCCGCGGCTCGCGCGGAGCGTCGCGTAAAGCTGGGCGAGGTTTTGGGCGATGGCGTCGAATTGCCCGAGGACGACCGCCTTCGAGTCAAGCGCTTCCAGGCGGTTTTCACGCGTCTGCGCGAAGAGAGCGCCAGGCGGCTGCCCGGTTCCATGGTGCGCGAGATCGTCGCCGCCACCGGATACGAGGCACTCTTGCGGCGGACGCGGGGCGGCCGGCGCAAGATCGCGAACCTTCGCAAGCTCGCCGACGTCGCCCGCGCCCTCGGCGACTCGGTCGTCGGCATCGACTCGCTTGGCGCGCTGACGCGGGCCATCGATCAATTCCGCAAGAGCGAGATCCGCGTCGGCGAAGCGCAGGTTCCCGCCTCGGAAGGCGGCGTCCGTCTGATGACCATGCATGCGGCGAAGGGCCTCGAGTTTCCGGTGGTCATCCTTCCGGACCTCAGCCGCGGGCCCTGGCGCGAGAGCAGCGAAATCGACTACTTGCCGGAGTTCGGCATCGGATGCGTCTTTCAGATGAGCGGCGAGGATTCCGCTTCTCCGACGCTAGCCCTGCGCAACATCCGGCAGGTCACGAGTGCGCGCGACAAGGAAGAGGAAGACCGGCTGCTCTTCGTCGCGATGACGCGCGCGGAGGACCATCTGATCCTCAGCGGCAGCAAGATTGCCGGGCGTCTCGCTGAACTTCTCAAATCTTTTCACGTAGATCTTCCCGATCGCGATTCCGCCGAAGTACGACACGTGACCGGCAACCATCCGTTCGACCTGGCGTTGCGGGTCTACCACCAAGCGCCGCTCGAAGGCGTTCGCGCGACGACTGTCCCTGCGGCGCCTGCTGCCGCATTCGCTCTGCCGGCAGTTCAGGAGGCCTTCCTCGAAGGGCAATCGGATTTTTCCGCTGCCGTCACCGACGTGATGGAGTTTGTCGCCTGCCCGCGCCGCTATTACCTTGGCCGCTACATCGGCTTTGCCGGCGAAGTTCGCGGGGACGAAGGCGAGCGCAAAGATGAGTTTCCCGCGAGTGAACGTGGAACCGCGGTGCATCAGGTTCTCGCAGGAGGTGTCGCCCCGAACGCCGAGGTCGAAGCCCTGGCGCGTCGTTTTCATGACAGCGAGCTCGGGCGGCGCATTGCCGCGGAGAAAAACGTCTCGCGCGAAGAGCCGGTGCTCGGCGTGATTGACGGCCACTTTCTTCGCGGCATTCTCGATTTGCGCGCCGGCCGGTTGATTGTCGATTACAAGACGGGAAAGCCCTCGACCGCGCGCTACCGTTTGCAGATGCTCATGTATGCTCTGCTCACCGGCGCGACGGAAGCGTGTCTCTTTTATCTTGATGAAGGCCTCGCGGTTCCTGTAGAACTGACTGCTGAGTCTCTGGAAGAAGCGCGGGCGGTGATCGGCCGGTTCTTTGACGCGCAACGCCGGCTGGATTATCCCGCGGTGGTCGCCGACCACTGCGGGCAATGTCCTTTTTCCGGGCGGCAATGCCGGGAGCCTCAAAACCAATGAGCGAACGTCTTCATCGCGCCATCGATCTCGCGGCTCGCGCTCACGCGAAGCAAACGCGCAAGGACCAGGACATGAAGATTCCCTACGTGGCGCACGTCTTCGGCGTAGCCATGCTCCTTTCCCATCACGGATTCTCCGAAGACGTGGTTGTGGCCGGATTGCTGCACGACGTGCTTGAAGATTCGCCGGCCTTCGGCGCGGAGGTGGCGAAATTCGGCGACGCCGTCCTCGGCTGGGTGCGCACGGTGACTGATCCCGACAAAGTCGCGCCGGGCGCAGAAGAGATGAATTGGGTGGATCGCAAAGGCGCTTACATCGAGCAAGTGCGCGCCGGAGATCCCGAAGCGAAGGCCGTGGCGTGCGCCGACAAAATCCACAACATGGAGAGCACCTGGATGCGCATGCGGCGCGGCGACCGGCTCACGGGCGCCCGTCCCCTCGACGAGCAGGTTTATTACTGGCGGCAGGTGCGGAAAGCATTCGGCGCTTGGCAGCATCCCATGCTCGATGCTTACGACGATCTGTTGAGCCGCTTGAGCTCGGCGTGACCGGCCGTTAATTTCCGACGTATCTCGCGTATAAACTGCGGGCAATTCCCGGATCGCTGGTTCCCTTGACGATGGCGCGGCCATCGGGAAACACCGTGATTTGCGTTGCGGCGTCGGGCGCGAACTGCAGGACAAATTCGTTGGCGCGGACTGCGCCGAGCGGCGCGAGGCGGCGTCCCAGCATCGCCAGGTCCACGGGCCGCTCGCGTTCGTGAATCTGGACGGAGTTGCGTCCGCAGAGCGTGATGGTGGGGCGTCCTTCGCCCGCGAGATGGGCGAACTCCCGCGCGCCGCACACGCGGCAATCTGCGCGCGGCCCGCCCGTTGAAATCGACGACACGCGATTCTGCCACACGTCGAGCGACAGCAGGCGCGGCTCGGGCGCCGCGCCTGCGAGCACCTTAATCGCATCGGTCACTTGAAACGCCGCGATCGCTGCCGCCGCGCTGTTCAGGATGCCGGCGGTATCGCAAGTTTCCTGCGGTCCCGAGGGAGGCGTGGGAAAAACGCACGCCAGGCACGCCGTGCGGCCCGGCACGATGGGCATGGTGACGCCGTAGCCGCCCACGGCAGCGGCGTAGATCCAGGGCACGCCGAGTTTCACGGCGGCGTCGTTGAGCAGATAGCGCGTCTCGAAGTTATCGAGGCCGTCGAGCACCACGTTCGCGCCAGAGATCAGCTCTTCGATATTGCCGGGAGTCGCGTCGGCGATACGGCTCTCGACTTTCGCGCCGGCGTTGATCGCGCGCAGATGCTGCGCCGCCGCTTGCGCCTTCGGCAGTCCCGCGGCCGCGTCCTGCTCGTCGAACAGCCACTGCCGCTGCAGGTTCGATGGCTCGACGTAATCGCGATCCACGACCACGATCGTCCCCACGCCGGCGCGCGCGAGCGCGGCCGCAGAAAAGCTGCCGAGCGCGCCGCATCCGAGCACCACGGCGCGGGAAACCAGCAGGCGCTCCTGGCCGTCTTTCCCTAGAGGCGCAAAGAGCACCTGTCGGGAATATTTCTCCGCTTCCTCGGGAGTCACAAAGATATTATAGAACCAGCGAACCCATGCCGGACTCGAGGCTGTCCTTGATCCGAATCTTTTTTTGCCTCCTGATTCTTGGGGCCACATTCAGTCTTGCCGGCCAGGCCGACAATGTGGCGGAAGTGCGCGTGGTCCGGCGAATGCGCGTGGAAGGCAAGGACTCGCAGGAGTGGACCGGCGAGAAGCGTTACCTCGACGCGATCACCGTGCAGACGGGACGCCCCTACGACGCCGCGAAAGTCCGCGAGAGCATCGAGAAGCTATACGCCACCGGACGCGTCGGCGAAATCCAGGTGGATTCCGAGCGGCGTCCGGACGGCGTCGTCCTCACCTTTCTCCTCGAGGGACATTACTTCGTCGGAGGGGTGCGGGTCACGGGCGCGCCGGAGCCTCCCAACGAGCGGCAGCTTGCGAACGTCACGAAGCTCGAGCTCGGCGAGCTCTACACCAAGAACAAGGGCGACGCCGCCGTCGCGGCGCTGCACCGCCTGCTCGAGAACAACGGATATCACCGCGCGCGCATCGAGACGGCGCTGGACGAGCATCCGGAGACGCAGCAGGTCGATCTGCGCTACACGGTCCACTCCGGCGAACAGGCGCGCATCGCCGATGTAGAAGTGCAAGGGCAGCCCGGCTTTCTTCCGCAAAAGCTCGCCGACCAGGCGCGGCTCAAGACCGGCGCGCGCGCCTCGTCGCAGCGATTTCTGAACGCGCTCTCGCGCCTGCGCAAGTTCTACCTGCAGCACGAACTCCTCGGTGCGCGCGTTGACCTTGTCGAGCGCCGTTACCTTCCCGACGTCAACAAGGAACACGTCGTCTTGCGCGCCCAGGCCGGATCGCGGGTTGTGGTGCGCGTGGCGGGCGACAAAGTCTCCGATCGCACCTTGCGCGCGCTGCTCCCGATTTACGAGGAAGGAGCGGTCGATCCCGAGCTGGTGCGCGAGGGATCCCGCAACCTGCGCGACTATTACCAGGGACGCGGATTCTTCGAAGCGCAGGTGACCGAGAGCCGCGCGGAAGATCCGCAGACCGGGATCATTCGCATCGAATATCAGGTGCAGAAGGGGGCGCGCCATACGCTCGATCGCGTGGAGATTCGCGGCAACAAGTTTTTCAACGAAGCGACACTGCGGGAGCGCCTGTTGCTCTCGACGGGCGGGACGCAGGGGCACGGACGCTTTGTGCGCAGCCAGCTCGATCAGGACATGACCGCCATCCGCGAGCTGTATCGCAACAACGGCTTCGCAGAGACGCAAGTCGTGGTCCGCGTCGATGACGATTATCAGGGCAAGAAGGGCCTGGTCCACGTCCTGCTGCACGTGGACGAGGGCCCGCAAACCCTGGTACGCAAGCTGACCATCCAGGGCAATAGTCAGATCAAGTCCGAAGACCTGCTCGACGTGATTTCGCAATCCGAGGGACAGAGCTTCAGCGAGTCGAACGCGGCCAACGATCGCGACAACATCTTGTCGCATTATTTCAACAACGGATTCCCGAACGCCGCTTTTCACTGGAAGGCCACGCCGGTGGAGAAGGAGCCGGCCGTCGATCTCGAGTACACGATCGAGGAAGGCGAGCGGCAATTCGTCAACCGCGTGCTCGTCGCCGGACAGGAGAACACGCGGGAAACGGTTATCTCGCGGCAGGTCCTGCTCGAATCCGGCCAGCCGCTGGCGCAGAGCGACGTGATGGAGACGCAGCGCAATCTCTACGACCTGGGGATCTTCAACAAGGTCGGGCTGGCGGTGCAGAATCCGGATGGAGAAGAGACCAGCCGCAACATGCTGCTGCAAGTGGAGGAGGCCAAGCGCTGGACGATCTCCGTCGGCGCAGGAGCGGAAATCGCGCGCATCGGCGGCGGCTTGACCAGCCTCGAAAATCCGCAGGGCGCCACGGGCTTCAGCCCGCGCGTGTCTCTCGATGTCACGCGACTGAATTTCCGCGGGCGCGACCACACGCTGACCTTCAAGTCCATTGTCAGCACCCAGCAGCAGCGCGCGTCGCTGAGCTATACCGCGCCGCGCTTTTGGGACGCACCCAAGTGGACGCTCTTCCTGAACACCTTCGCCGACCGCACCAGCGACGTCCGCACATTTGCTGCCACGCGACTGGAGGGCTCGGCGGCACTGGCGGAAAAGCGCAGCAAGAGCGACACCTACATCTTTCGTTTCAGCTACCGCCGCGTGCAGGTGGATCAGAGCACACTGAAGATTACGCCGGGCCTCATTCCGCTGTTGAGCCGCCCGGTGCGCGTGGGGATTCCTTCCTTCACCTATCTGCGCGACCGCCGCGACAACCCGACCGACTCGAAGAAAGGCGAATTCATCAGCGTGGATCTCGGTGTCTCGTCCACGTGGGTGGGCAGCGAGGCGAACTTCAACCGGCTGCTCGCGCAATACACGACGTATCACCCCTTCGGCAAAAAGCTCGTGCTGGCCCGCACCACACAATTCGGACTGCAGGAGGCTTTTGGAGGGCTACGACAGGTTGTCGTCCCGCAGGCGTCCGGGCCGCCGGTGATTACGTACACGCGCGAAATCCCGTTGCCGGAGCGGTTTTTCTCGGGCGGCGGCAATTCGCATCGCGGGTTCTCGGTGAACCAGGCCGGTCCGCGCGACCTGGAGACGGGCTTCCCGGTGGGCGGCAACGGACTGCTGATGAACAGCGTGGAGCTGCGCTTCCCCGTGCGCGGCGATGACTTCGGCGGGGTTCTCTTTCACGACGCCGGAAACGTCTACACCAAAGTGGGAGACATCAGCTTCCGGACCAAACAGCGCGACGTCACGGACTTCAATTACATGGTCCACTCGGTCGGCGCCGGCGTGCGCTACAAGACTCCGATCGGGCCGCTGCGTGTCGACTTCGGCTACGCCCTGAATCCGCCGCGCTTTTTCGGATTGCACGGCAGCGTTTCCGACTTGCTGAAAGGAACCGCGCCGAGCGATTTGCAGCGGCTCTCGCATTTCCAATTCTTTTTCTCGATCGGACAGACCTACTGATGAAGACGCTCGCAACCATCGCCGTTCTCGTCTCTCTGGCGCCAAGCGTGTCTGCTGAGGTGGTGGACCGCGTGGTGGCGAGTGTCGGCCGGCAGGTGGTGACGCTGAGCGACGTAGTGAAGGAAGATCGCGTGGCCTGCTTCCTCGACGGCCGCGCGCTTCCGCCGCTCGACCCGGCGCATGTGCGCGAAGTGGCCGGCCGCCTCGTCGATCAGTTGCTGATCCGTCGCGAGATGGAAGTGGGGAGCATCCCGCTCGTCTCCGTCGAGAATCTCGAGCCCCGCATGCAATCGATCCGGGCGAAATACAAGGACGCGGGAGCGTACCGCGCGGCTCTCGCCCGCTGCGAGCTTGAGGAAGCTGTGCTCAGCCGCTCGGTCGGATTCCAGATCGAGCTGCTCGACTTCATCGACTTGCGCGTGCGTCCCGGCCTGCAGGTGGCGGCGGAAGAGATCGAGAAGTATTACAACGAGGAATTCGCTCCGGAGGTGCGCAAGCGCGGGGAGTCCGCGCCGCCTTTGGAATCCGTGCGGGAGAGAATCGTCGCCATCCTGACGGAGCGGGAAGTGAACCAGCGTCTCGCCGTATGGATCGCCGAATTGCGAGCGCAGAGGCCGATTCGCATCCGATGAGAATCATCAGCCGCATCCAGATCGGTTTCCGGCGATTGCTCATCCTGCTGGCCCTCGCCGCCCTGGGGATTTTCTTCTACCTCCAGACCAACCATTTCCAAAACGTCCTGGGGCAACAAGTGAAAGCCGAGCTCGAGCGAGCCACGGGCGGCCGCGTCGAGTGGGAGGGATTCTACTTCAGTCTGCTGACCGCCCAGGTGCACATGCGCGGCTTGACGCTGCGCAGCCGCGAGGAGCCGTCGCAAGCCCTCTTCCACGCCGACACCATGCTCGTGAGCCTGCGCGAACTTCCGCTGCTGGTGGGACTGGTGGAATTGGACACCGTGCGCGTCGAGAAGCCGCGCATCCACGTAGTGGTGGACGAGCAGGGACGCACCAACATCCCCAGACCCGTGCAGGCCACCGACCTGCGGCGCAGCCCGCTCGATCCGGTCTTCGATCTCTTCATCGGACGCGTTGAAGCAACCGGCGGCGATCTCGAATGGAACGAGCACCACCAGAAGTTCGACTTCACAGCGGACGGCGTCAGCGCTTCGCTGCTCTACGATCGCGCTCGCGACCGCTATTCCGGCGCGCTCGGCGTAAAGCGCGGCGGGAAGCGCCCGGAATGGAACGCGCGGGTCAAGTTGACGATTGAGCGCCGCCAATTGCGCATCGAGGAATTGGACTTTCAGACCGCCGTGTCGAAACTAACCGCCAAGGGAACGATGAAGGATTATCGCAATCCGGTGGTCGAAGGCGAGTACCAGGCTGCCATCGACATTGCCGAAGCCGGGATGGCGCTCGGCGCACCGCCTTTGCGCGGAGGCACGATCACACTCAAGGGAAAGGCCCAGGCGGGGCCGGGGCCGTTTACGACCAAGGGCGAGGCCAAGCTTTCGCACGCCACGTTCTACTCGTTCGCCGACATCACAGGATCGTCGCCCTTTGAAGTGACTCTTGGCAGCCAGCCCAAAGCAGTCATCGAGCCTATGCAGGTCTCCCTGCTCGGCGGTCAGGCCAAAGCCAAAATGCGGATCGAGAAACTGACGAGCAATCCCCGCTTCACCCTTTCCGGCGATGTGGATGGGGTCAGCCTCACACTTTTGGCGCAGGCGCTCGAGAAAATCTGGACGCTCATCCCGCTCGAGCATTTTCGTCTGGCCGCCGCGCTCACCGGAGAGACGAATGTGCAATTCGGAGGAGAGGGTCCGGTCGAGGCGGCGGGCAAGGTCGCCATCGCCGCGCCGGGCGCGGTTCCGCCTGGATTCCTTCCGGTGCACGGCCGCGCGGACTTTCATTTCTCCACCGACGGCGATCGCTTGATCTTGCGCGACACGTCGCTCGAGACGCCCGCGTCGCGACTCAGCGCCTCGGGCGACGGACGTTTCACGTTCGCCGCCGCGACGACAAACCCCGCGGAGTTCGCCTGGATCGGTACGCCGCCGTTGAAGGTCCTGGGCCGCGCCGAGATGCAAGGGACGGCATCCGGCCCGCTGAACTCGATGACCGCGGAGGGGCGCGCGACGCTGGGGCCGTTTTCATTCCGCGACCGCCGCTTCGACGGATTTACAGGCGGCGTGACCGTCTCGGCACACCGCTTCGAAGTGAAGGACGGCCGGCTCCAGCGCGGCAACACCGAAGCCGTGATCACCGCGACTTTGCCGCTCGCGCAGGGCGGGATTCAGGAGAACGCACCCTTCACAGCTTCGGTGGAATTACGGCGCGGCGATATCGCCGATCTACAGGAACTCGCCGGAGAGAAATATCCCGTGATTGGCAACGTGAACGCCTCGCTCACCGCCGCGGGCACCTGGAAGGAGCCGCGCGCGAAAGGCAGCATCGATGTAACAGCGGGAGAAGCATACGGCGAGAAGTTCGACCGGCTGCGCGCCGGCGTGACTTACGAGAACCGGCGCATCGAGGCGCAGAACATCGACGCAACTCGCGGAGCGGGGCGCGTCACCGGCTCGTTGAGCTACGAGCTCGACCATGAAACCTATCGCTTTCACCTGACGGGAAGCCATCTCGCCCTGGATCAGATTTCCCTTGTGAATGTGCCGTGGCTCGGCATCACCGGCGACGCCGACTTCGATGCCGCGGGCTCCGGGTCGCCGCATGCCGGAAAAGGAACTCTTCTGGTTCGCAACCTTGCCTTCCACGGCGAGAAAGTTGGGAATCTCACTGGCGATCTGCACACGGACGGGGACCGATTACTCTTCACGCTGAAGACCGATTCGACGTCCGCAAAACTCGAAGGATCGGGCCATGTTCGTCTCGTTGAGCCGTACCCATTCGAGGGCAAGTTGGCGTTCACCTCGTTCGACTTCGATTCCCTGCTCCAGCCCTCCCTGGGCGAGAACGTGACCACGCACAGCCAGAGCGACGGGACCGCGACCTTCGCCGGAAATCTCCGCAAGCCGGAGAGCCTGGACATCGCGGGCGATTTTAGCCGTCTCGAAATCGCGTTGCGCAACGTCGACTTGCGCAACGAAGGCCCGGTGAAGGCCCGCTATCAGAACGGATCGCTACGCATCCAGCAGGCGCATCTGACCGGCAAGGATACCGACATCACCATTGCAGGTTCGGCAGCTTTGACCGGCGCATCGCGCGCGCTGGCGCTGCGCGTGGACGGGCGAGTGAACCTGGCTCTGCTCGAAACCGCGCGCCCGGGGCTGACCTCATCGGGCGAAGCCAAGGTGGCTGCATCTCTCGACGGCACCGTCGACAATCCATTGGTGAACGGGCGCGTGGAACTGAGCGACGCTATCCTGGGCACGGAGAGCTTCCCAAACAATCTGAATCACCTGAACGGCACGCTGCTCTTCAACAAAACGGGCTTGCGCATCGAGCGGCTCTCGGGAGAGAGCGGCGGCGGCCAGGTAAACCTGACCGGATCCATCGACTACGGCAAGACGCCTCTGACGTTCGGCATCCGCGCGGAAGCGAAGGGTGTGCGGATGCGCTATCCGCCGGGCGTGAGCACGGTGCTCGACGCCAGGCTGAACCTTGAAGGCGGCACCAAGCGCAGCGTGCTGAACGGCGAGATTACGATTGTGCGGGCCGCGCTCAACTCCAACTTCGACCTCGCCGTGGCGCTGGCGGAGATCAAGCAAGCCTCTGCCGCGCCGGCGAGCGAGCCGTGGGCCAAAACGCTGGAGCTATTTGTGCGCGTGGTCTCGTCGAGCGGAATCCGCTTCGAATCCTCGCGCACCCGCAACCTGCAGGCGGAGGTCGACCTGCGCGTACGCGGGACGCTCGCCGATCCGGCGCTGCTCGGTCGAGTAAACATCCTCGAGGGGCAGGTGGCGTTCGCCGGCAACAACTACTCGATCAACCGCGGAGAGATCAACTTTCTGAATCCCTTCAAGATCGATCCCGTGGTGAACCTCGACGTAAGCACGCGCAAGCAGCAATACGACATCTCGCTCGACTTCGCCGGACCGCTCGACAAGCTGCGCGTGAATTACCATTCCGATCCGCCGCTGCCGGTGAACGATATTCAAACGTTGCTGATCCTCGGCCGCGCGCCGACGTCGGCGGCGGCGGCCGCCTCGAATCCGGCGTTGACGCAGGCCACCAGCGACACGATCCTTTCGCAAGCGCTCGGCACCAGCGTGAACAGCCGCCTCGAGCGTTTCTTCGGCGCCAGCCGGTTGAAGATCGATCCGCAGGCGGGCGGCCCGGCCACGAACCCCACCGCGCGGCTGACCATCGAGCAGCAGGTCGCTCCGGACGTCACGCTGACCTACATCACCAGCCTCACGAGCACGCAGCAGCAGATCGTCCAGATGGAGTGGGCCGTGAACCAGCGCGTCTCCATTCTCGCCGTGCGCGATCAGAACGGATTGTTTGGCATCGACCTGAGATGGAAAAAGAGGTTTCGCTAACGGAGCTGTACGCGCGCGCTCGAGCCAAGATGGTGAAGGAGCAGTTGCGCTCGCGAGGCATCCGGGACGATCGAGTGTGCCGGGCGATGGACCTGGTGCCGCGCCACGAATTCGTCACTCGGGAATTCCGCGACAAGGCGTATGACGATTGTCCGCTGCCGATCGGCGGCGGGCAATCCATTTCGCAACCCTACATGGTGGCGGCGATGTGCGTGGCGCTGAAGCTCGCGGGCGATGAGACCGTGCTCGACGTCG
This sequence comes from uncultured Acidobacteriota bacterium, assembly GCA_964601345.1. Classification (GTDB taxonomy): domain Bacteria; phylum Acidobacteriota; class Terriglobia; order JAJPHL01; family JAJPHL01; genus CAZRND01. The sequence continues at coordinate 19,489 of CAZRND010000025.1, forward strand.
GTACGGGATCGGGTTATCAAGCCGCCGTGCTGGCGCAGCTCGCGGCGCATGTCTACTCGATCGAGCGCGACAGCGAGCTGGCTGCGGCAGCGCGCCGGCTGCTGGCCCGCCTCGGTCTTGCGGACCGCGTGACCGTCGCGACCGGCGACGGCACGCTTGGCATACCGCAGTACGCGCCCTACCACGGGATCGTGGTGGGCGCGGGCGCGCCGCATGTCCCGCAGGCGCTCGTCGCGCAATTGCGCGACGGCGGGCGGCTGGTGATTCCGGTGGGCGATCGCCGCAGCCAGGAGCTCATCCTGGTGCGGATGCTCAACGGCAAGACGGTGAAGACCACGATTAACGGCTGCCGCTTCGTCCCGCTTGTCGGCGCGCAGGGTTGGCCGGATTAACTTCGGCAGATCAGGCTGGCGACCATCCCCGCGCCGAATCCATTGTCGATATTCACGACTGTGACGTTCGCGGCACAACTGTTCAGCATGCCGAGCAGCGCGGCGAGGCCGTGAAAACTCGCGCCATATCCGATGCTCGTCGGGACAGCGATCACCGGCGCGGCCACGAGTCCGCCCACCACGCTCGGCAGCGCGCCCTCCATACCGGCCACGACGATGAGGACGCGCGCTTCCGTCAGCGCGGCGCGGTTTCCCATCAGGCGGTGGATGCCGGCGACGCCGACGTCGTAGAGATGCGAAACGTGGTTGCCCATGATCTCGGCGGTGACGACCGCCTCCTCGGCCACCGGAATGTCGGAGGTGCCCGCCGAGACCACGATGATCTTGCCTTTGCCGCGCGGCGTCGAATCGCGCTGGATCGTGATCGCGCCCGAGAGCGGATGATACTTCGCGGCCCGGCTCAGCTTCTTGACGCGTCGTGCCGCTTCCGGTTCGGCGCGTGTGACCAGGATGTTGGGCGTCTCCGGAAGCATCCGCGACACGATGGCGGCGATCTGTTCGGGACGCTTGCCGCGCCCGAGAATCACTTCCGGCATGCCTTGACGCAGGCTGCGGTGATGATCGATCTTGGCAAAGTCCAGGTCTTCGAAGGGCAAATGACGCAGGCGCTCGACCGCGCCATCCACGTCGATGCTGCCGCGGCGAACCTGACTGAGAAGGGCGCGGATGGCGGATTCGGTCATCGTTCAACATGATAAGCTAAATCATCTTTTTTTCGATGCTCAGAAGCCTTCGCCTGACGCTGGAAATGATCAAGTTCGAGCACTCCGTGTTCGCGCTGCCCTTCGCGCTCACCGGCGCCCTGCTCGCGGCGCGCGGATTGCCCGGGTGGTGGCAGTTGCTCTGGATCGTCGCTGCCATGGTCGGCGCGCGCTCGGCGGCGATGAGCTTCAATCGCCTCGCCGATTGGAAATTCGACGCCGCGAATCCTCGCACGAATATGCGGGCGATCCCCGCCGGCCTGCTCAGCCGCCGCTTTGTCGCCCTCTTTGCGTTCTCCTCCTCGGCCCTGCTGGTGCTGGCGGCCTACGAGTTGAATCCGCTCTGCTTCGCGCTATCGCCTGTCGCGCTCGCCGTCGTGCTCGGCTATTCGTACACGAAGCGCTTCACGGCTCTCTCGCATCTCGTGCTGGGTTTTTCGCTCGGCATCGCACCCGCGGCGGCCTGGATCGCAGTGCGCGGATCGCTCGATCCGTCAATCCTTTTGCTCACCGCCGCGGTCATGCTCTGGACAGGCGGCTTCGACATCATCTACGCCTGCCAGGACGTCGAATTCGACCGCAGTGCGGGACTCTACTCGCTTCCCAAGGTGCTGGGCGTCGCGCCCGCGCTGCGAATCTCGATGGCAATGCACGTTGGGATGACGATCCTGCTGGGCGCGCTCGCGGTGGAGCAGGGCCTCGGATGGGTGAGCTTCGCGGGCCTCGTGGTTGTGGCTGCGCTGCTCGCGTACGAACATAGCCTCGTGAAACCGAACGACCTCTCGCGCGTGAATGCCGCCTTCTTCACCGTCAATGGCTACATCAGTGTGCTCTTCTTCGCCTTCTGGGCCGGCGATATCTTCCTGAATCGATGAACTTCGAGGACCCGGGCCTGTCGCCAATCCTGGAGAAACTTGCCGCGGTAAAGCCGCTCGGCCGCGAGGACGCGCGGACGCTTTACGAAACGCATGACCTGCTCGGCCTCGGGCAGCTTGCCCACTCCGCGTGCGAGCGCCGTCACGGTAAGCGCGCCTGGTGCGTACAGGATGCCGCGCCGCCGATCATCTCGGCGGCGCACACGGTCGCGCGAATCGAGAGTCTACTGAAGGTTCAAGCGAACGCTCTCGACGTTTACGAGCCGGAACTGCGCGAGGACCTGAGCGGATTCGCGTTCCTGAAGGACGTGGCCGTGGCGCGCCTGATGCTTCATCAGGCGGTGCACATCCGCGTGCGTCTCTGTCGCCAGGTGGAGAATCTTTGCCAGATGGCGCTGCGCTTCGGCGCCGACACGCTGGCCGGCGAGAATCTCGCCGAGATCGAGCGTCAGGCGCGCGCCGCGGGACGAGAGATCGCTACTTAACACCCTTCGCCAGAAGGGACTTCGCCTGTAAGTTTTCCGGATCGATCTTCAAGGCGGCTTCGGCGTCCGCGCGAGCGGCCGCCAAGTTGCCGCGCGAGAAATGAATCACCGCGCGATTCGAATACACCCGGGCGTAGCGCGTTCCGCTGAGAACGAGACGGTCGAGGATTTGGAGGGCCCGATCTTCGCGTCCGGTCTCGCGCAAGAGGGCCGCGTAGTTCGTGGCCATCTCGTCGTAAAGAGGATTGTCGGGACCGCTTGAGCCCACGGCGACTTCCATGTATCGCTCGGCGCGGGCCTTGTCTCCCATCTGGTAGTAGAGCAGCCCCATCGGGGCGAGCAAGTCGGGATAATCCGGATAAATGCCGAACGCCGTATCGAATTCAGCGCGGGCCTTGGCGCGGTCGGTGGTCATGTAGTTGGCGCCGACGTTGCGCCGGACCTTGGCGCTCTCGGGCACGACCGTTGCCGCCGCGTTGTAGAGCGTGAGGTTGCTTCGCCAATCGAGATTGCGGGCAACGGTGCGCATGGAGAACAGAGCGAGCACGACGGCCAGCGCCGCCCCGGCGGCTTCCTTGCGCCAGTCGAGCAGGCGCTCCCAGGCCAGGCCCGCCACCAGGCAAATCGCGGCGGAGGGAAGGTAGGCCAGGCGCTCGGCAAAAATCGTACCGATAGGAAACAGGACGTTGCTGCTCAGCGCGAATCCCGCGAACCATATGCTTCCCGCGACGGCGACAGCGGCATTCCGCTCGAACGACCGGACCCAGAGTGTCAGTACCGCCGCCCATCCGAGCAGCGCAGGCAGCAAGGTCAGCCATGAGTGGCTCACCGGGAGCGCGTTGTAGGAATAATCCGCCGAGAGATGCACCGGATAAATCTGAAGCGCAACGTACTTCCAGCCGAGCTGCAGCGCGTTGAGCACGCGCCAATATGCATCCTGATGCGCCAGCGGATTGTCGATGAATGGGATGAGCGACAGGGTCAGGCCGCCGGCCATGATCCGCCGCACCACGAGAAACGCCCCGAGAACGGTGGCGTAGATCGCGTATGTCCTTGGACGCAGCAGGCGGCAGGCATAATCGGCCACGGGCGCGAGTGCGAGAAACGCCACCGCCGATTCCTTCGAGAGCAACGCCACGGCAAAGATCGCGGCGGCCCATGCCTCGCGTCCGCGCAAGTGCATCCACCAGGCAAGCAGCAGAAATCCGGCGGCCAGCAGTTCGGCGCGATTCGCCGCGGATGCGACCGCCTCGGTGTGGATCGGATGTACGGCGAAGGTCAGCGCCGCGGCAAATGCCGCTCGCGGGCGATTGAGCAGTTCCGAGAGCAAGGCATAAAGGAGCACGCTCACCATACCGTGCAGCAGCACGTTCAAGAAGTGAAATCCCTGCGGATGCAGCCCGCCCACAGCATAGTTCAGCGCGAAGCTGAGCATCGTGACGGGGCGGTAGAGGCCGTTCGATGGATGGACGGCGAAGAGCCGCCAGGGCGTCGAACGGATCTGTTCGTTGGGCACGATGTAGAAATAATCGTCCTGAGTGAATTCGTTCCCCAGCGTGTTGACGTACACGCACGCGGTCAGCACAAGCAGGATCAGCGCCGCGATGCGTGAATCAAGCTTCAAGGGACTCCAGTTGCTTAGGGAGAGTCCTCACCCAGCCGCAGGCGAGCAGCAGGTAGAACGGGACGTACTCGATCATCTGGAAGAAAGGCGAATCCTGCCACACGCCTAACGCCTGATACGGAATCAGGACGTAATAAGCGAGCGACGAGCTGACCGTGAGAAATAGCCACGCGGGATTCACGTAGACGGCGAGCATCGGAAGCATCCAGGTGATGTACCAAGGGAAGCAATTCGAAGCGAACATCAGCAGCGTGCCCAGGATCAAGTACGCGCCGCGCACCAGCGTTACGCGCCGGCCGGCCAGATAGAGCGCCATCCCGGCGACGACCGAGGCGTAGGCGAAAGAGGCGTCCTGCAGCGATCCGGTGAAGTAGTAAAGCACGCCGAAGAGGCTGTCGTTGTTGCGCCAGTGTCCGCTGTACGCGGCCATTGCCGGAATCACGTTGTGGAGCCCGTCGCGAAATGGGAAGAAGACGGCGACGGCGACCAGGACCGGCCAGATCATGGCGCGCCCCAGCAAGCTGCGAAATTCGCGGGCCAGCAGCACGGGAAAGAGAAAGAGCGGGAAAAGTTTCGAGAGCACGCTCGCCGCGAGGGCCGTGAGAGACCAAGGTGACGAGGATTCCGACGCCACCAGCGCGGCGACCAGAAAGAACAGCGCGATCGAGTCGTTGTGGCCGCTCGCGCCAAACTCGACCACACCGAGCGGGCACCAGTAGTAGATGAGCACGCGCACCGCGGGCAGGCCTAGCCGTCCGAGCAGCGGGACCAGCAGAACGGCCGTCGCCAGGTCGAAGGCCAGGGACGGCAGCTTCATCAGCAACACCTGTACGTACGACCCCGGCGCGAGACCGGCGATGCCGTAGCCTGCGCGGAAAGCGAGCTCGGTGATCGGGCCGTAGACCGTGGTGTACGGTTTTCCGTTCACTGCAGCGTAGGTATCGTCCCGCAGCGCGCGCGCCTGCGCGTCGCTGGGAGAAATCCGATACGGATTGATGCCGGCCGCTTGCGCCTTCCCTTCCCAGCGGTAGCGAAGCAGATCGTCGGAGAGCGAAGGATAGAGCGGGAAAAGCGTGGCGCGAAAGAGCAATCCGGCGCCGAACAGGAACATGAGAACCCGGCGGGAATCCTCCCGGAGGCGCAGGACCAGGTACACTGCAATCAGATATAATATTCCTGCCGTCAATTCCAATGAGATAAACTCGATGGCGTGGGTCTTCAGGTTGCCGAGCAGGAGCATGGCCAGGAAGACGGCTTCCAAACCCGCTGCGGCAATTCCTAGAAGGGCCACTCTGAGAAACTATCACAGGGCATGACTTCCGCTTTCACCATGCTGGCGTTCTTCGCGGCCGGACCCTCGGTCAAAAGATTCATCAGCGGCCTGTTCGATAAGACATTCGAGATCGGCTTTGGCGGAAAGACGCTGTACCAGCCGAACACGTTCGATATTCTCCTGCTGATCCCCTACTTCGCGGTGCTGATCGTGCTCGCCAGCTACGGCGTACATCGTTACTGGATGGTCTTCACATTCTTCCGCCATCGCAAGAACGCCCTCGGCGAAGCCAAGGAACGCTTCGCGCGGCTGCCGCGCGTGACGATCCAATTGCCGATTTACAACGAGCGCTTCGTGGTGGACCGCCTGCTCGAGAGCGCCTGCCAGGTGGATTATCCGCGCGAGTTGCTGGACATCCAGGTGCTCGACGACTCCACCGACGAGACCGTGGAGATCACGCGCGCGGCCGTGGAGCGCCTGGCCGCCGACGGACATCCGATCACCTTCCATCATCGCGACCACCGGCACGGCTACAAG
>CAZRND010000026.1:0-25022 GCA_964601345.1 uncultured Acidobacteriota bacterium
GAGGAACGTGCCGGCCTCGATGCGGTCGGGGACGATGGTGTGCCTTGCGCCGTGCAGCTTGTTGACGCCCTTGATGCGGATCGTGGCCGTGCCCGCGCCCTGGATCTTCGCGCCCATGTTCATCAGCAGGTCGGCAAGGTCCTGCACCTCGGGCTCGCGCGCGGCGTTTTCGAGGACCGTCTCGCCGGATGCGAGAACGGCGGCCATCATCAGGTCTTCGGTGCCGGTGACGGTGATGCGGTCGACGTGAATGTGCGCGCCCTGCAGACCTTCTTCCGCCTGCGCCTCGATGTAGCCGTGTTCCTGGACGATGCGCGCGCCGAGCTTTTCGAGTCCCGTGAGATGCATGTCGATGGGACGCGCGCCGATGGCGCATCCGCCGGGCAGGGAAACGCGGGCGCGGCCGAAGCGAGCGAGCAGAGGACCAAGCACCAGGCTCGATGCGCGCATGGTCTTCACGAGCTCGTAAGGCGCCTCGGGACTCGGGATCTCCGCCGCCGTGACGGTGACGTTGCCGTTCTCGCGCTCCACCGTGGCGCCGAGGCGCGAGATCAGGCGGATCATCGTGGCGATGTCGCGCACCGATGGAATGCGGCCCAGAGTCACGGGCTTCGCGGTGAGAAGCGTCGCGGCAAGGGCCGGGAGCGCGGCGTTCTTCGAGCCGCTGACCGGGACGGTCCCGCGCAGCGCGGCGCCGCCCTGGATGAGGAATTTATCCATGCACCAGTTGTCCTCTCACGAAAACCTTGGCCACGCTGAGGTCGCGGTTCAAAAGCACCAGATCGGCGTCCGCGCCTTTCGCGATCACGCCCTTGCCGGCGAGCCCCATCAACTTGGCCTGGTTGTAGCTGGTCATGCGTACCAGGCTGCGCAACGGCAGAGCGGTAAATTCCATCATATTGCGGATAGCTTGATCGAGCGTAAGAATGCTTCCGGCAAGAACGCCGTCGAGATTTCGCACCGCGCCGCCGCGAACTTCCACGTCGAACTCGCCGAGGCGGTAGCGTATCTTCTCGGGCATGCCGACGGGACTCAGACCGTCGGTGATAAGCACAATGTCCTCGGGGCCCTTGGCTTTCATCAACACGCGGATGGCGGCCGGATCGACGTGCACTCCGTCAGCGATCAACTCGGCGGAGACCCGTTCGTCGAGCAGCACCGCGCCGATGACGCCCGGATCGCGGTGACCGAAAGGTCGCATGGCGTTGAACATATGCACGGCGTGACGCACGCCGAGATTCGCGGCGCGGATCGCCTGATCGTACGTAGCGTCGGTGTGTCCCATGGCGATGCGCACACCGCTCTTCGCCGCAGCGGCAATTACGTCTTCGGCGCCGGGCACTTCCGGCGCCACGGTCATGACCCTGAGATGCTCGCCGGCTGCGGAGACAAATTGCTTGAACTGTTTCGCGGTCGGCGGCAGGACGTGCTGAGGCGGATGCACGCCGAGGCGTTTGTGGCTGATGAACGGGCCTTCCATGTGGATGCCCAGCGGCTGCGAGACGCCGCGCGGCGCCTTGTCGATCCATTTTCCGATCGCCGCAAGCGCCTTCTCCGTCTTCGGAACTGAGGCCGTCACGGTCGTGGGAAAAAACGATGTTGTTCCGTAGCGCGCGAGCGTCGTGCTGACGGCGCGGAACGCCTCGGGCGTCGCTTCCATCAGATCGTGCCCGCCCGCGCCGTGGACGTGCATGTCGATGAAGCCCGGCACGCAAATCTGCTTGCGCGCATCGATGACTTTGGCGTTCTTCGGGATGTGGAGATCGAGTCCCACGGCGTCGATGTGCTCGCCGTCGATCAGGATGTCGCATTCGAGCAACTCCGCGCCGGGCGGAGCGATGACCACGCCGGCGTGAATCGCGAGCTTAGCGCCCAGCTTTGGCATGGATCGCCGCTTTCAAGTTGTTTCCGGACTTGCGAAGCAGCCGTTTCGCGTCGTCGCGGCTGATGCCGAGGACCTTCTGCAGAATCGTGAGACCGCGTTCTTTGAGCTTGTCGTTCTTCAGATGCACGTTGACCATGAAGTTGCCGTAGACGTTGCCCATGCGGATCATGGCCGCGGTGGTGAGCATGTTCAGGATCATCTTCTGCGCCGTGCCAGCTTTCATGCGCGTCGAGCCGGCGATGACTTCGGGTCCCGTGACCGCGGCGATGGTGATGTCGGCGACGCGCGAGATGGGCGAATCGGGATTGCAAGTGACGGCGATGGCCGCCGCACGGAGCTTGCGCGCGTATTGCACAGCGCCGATGGCGTACGGCGTGCGTCCGCTCGCCGTGAGCGCCACGACCGCGTCGCGCCGCTTCAGGCGGCGCTTCTCCATGTCGCGGCGTCCGAGCGCGGCGGAATCCTCGCTCGCTTCGGTGGCGTGCGTGAGCGCGCGGCGTCCGCCGGCGATCACGCCCTGAACCATTTTCGGCTTGGTGTTGAATGTGGGCGGGATTTCGGAGGCGTCGAGGCACCCGAGTCGTCCGCTGGTACCCGCGCCGACGAAGAAGAGCCGCCCGCCCGATTCGAGCGACGCGACGATCTTCTCGACGGCCTGCGCGATTCTCGGAATCTCGAGGCGTACCGCGGCGGCAACGGTCGCGTCCTGTTCGTTGATGATCTCGATGATGCGTGCAGTCGGTTGCCGGTCAATCGCGGTCGAGGCGGGATTGTTCTGCTCGGTGAGGAGGCTGCTGAGTTTCTCGGTCTTCATCCGAGTGTCTCCCAGCCGCGGCGAGAAAAGTCCCAGTAGATGTAGTATCCGGCCGCCGCCGAAAGGACGAGCAGGCCGAGACCGAGGCCCGGGTCTCCGAAGATGATCTTGCCCATGCCAAAGAGCGCGCCGTAGACCATCACACATCCGGCGACCCAGTCGAGCAGGTTGTTCACGCCGTCGCGCACGGGAGCGATCTCCGGCGCGCGATCGGCGACCGGCTTCCAAAGAAGGTAGTTGGGACGCACCCGGCGATAAAAGTTCAGAAGAACGTCGGGCGGCTCGGGCGCAGTAAGGAATGTAACGGTGAGCCAGACCGCTGTGGTCACAGCTACCGTAACGAGCAGGCTCTTGGCGAAAATCTCCGCCTCGTTGCCGGGAAAGACGGTGTTGGTGTTCAGGAAAAGAGAAACGAACGCGGCCGTGGCCATGGCGGAGATTTCGCTCCAAGCGTTGATGCGCCACCAATACCAGCGCAACAGATAAACGCCGCCCGTACCGGCGCCGGTGGCGATGAGCAGTTCCCACGCGCTCTGGATCGAAGTGAGGAAGTTCGTCACCACGGCGGAGATGACCATGAGAAGAATCGTCGCCACTTGCGAAGCGACCACAAAATGGCGCTCGTCGGCTTCGCGGACCCAGAAGCGGCGGTAAAAATCGTTCACCAGATACGACGATCCCCAATTTAATTGCGTCGCGATCGTGGACATGTACGCCGCGGCGAAGGCCGCGAGCATCACGCCGCGCAGACTGACGGGAAGATGATCGATCAGCACGCGAATGTAGCCGGTCTCGGGATCCTGCAGGCCGGGGTAGAGCACCGCTGATGCCAGAGCCACGAGAATCCAGGGCCAGGGGCGCAGCGCGTAGTGCGCGATGTTGAACCAGAGCGTGGCCCAGAGGGAATTTTTTTCGTCTTTGGCGCAGAAGATGCGTTGCGCCACGTATCCGCCGCCGCCCGGCTCCGCGCCCGGATACCAGCTCGCCCACCAGTTGATGCCGATGTAGACGCAAAATGCCACCAGCGGCATCCACGCCGACGAAAGATCGGGGAAGAAGGCGAGCGAATGTCCGCCTTCGGGCCGGGCCATGTCGATGGCGGCGAGCTTGCTCTTGAGCGCGTCCATGCCGCCCGCGGCGGCCACTCCGTAGCAGGCGAGCGCGATGGTCATACCCATCTTCAGTACGAACTGAAAGACGTCGGTGACGAGCACGCCCTGCAATCCCGATAGCGTGGTGTAGAAGGTGGTGACAGCCATGATGCCGATGCAGACCGCCAGCGCCTCGAATTTGCTGAGGCCCATGGTCAGCGAAAGGATCTTGACCATGGCCAGGTTGACCCAGCCCATGATGATGCAGTTCATCAGGATGCCGAGATAGAGCGCGCGAAATCCGCGCAGCACAGCGGCGGGCTTGCCGCTATAGCGTAGCTCCACGAGTTCCACGTCGGTCACGACGCCGGCTCGTCGCCAGAGCCGCGCGAAGAAAAATACGGTCATCATGCCGCTCAGCAGCAGGCTCCACCAGAGCCAGTTACCGGCGATGCCGTGCTTCACCGTGAGTCCGGTCACGACGAGCGGCGTGTCAGCGGCAAACGTCGTCGCCACCATCGACGTTCCCGCAAGCCACCAGGAAACGTTGCGGCCGGAAAGGAAAAACTCACCGGTGCTCGAACCGGCGCGACGTCGGTAATAGAGTCCGACCAGAAGATTCGCCAGGAAGTACGCGGCGATGATGGCCCAATCGAGAGGAGTGATTCTCACTGACCGGTTACCGCCGCGGGCGCCAATCCCAGATCCTGCAGGATGGCATCGTGGATCGTGGAGCGCAGCCGGGGCCAGGCTTGATTCTCGCGCGTGGGATTCACGCGGTTGCTCAGCAGGACGACGAACAGGTCCTTCTCCGGATCGATGACTAGCGAAGTGCCCGTAAAGCCGGTGTGTCCGAATGCGGTGGAGGAAACGTTATGACCGAACATCGAAGTGGGCGATGCCGCCGTATCCCAGCCGAGCGCGCGCGTTGTGCCTTCGGGCTCGTTCTGGCGCTTGGTCCAGGCGTCCACGGTCGAGCGCTTCAGGATGCGCCGGTGCGCGTATACACCGCCGTTCAGCATCATCTGGCAGAAGACAGAAAGATCGCGGGCGGTGGAGAAGAGTCCGGCATGGCCGGCGACTCCGCCCATCACCCAGGCGTGTTCGTCGTGCACTTCGCCGTGAATCAGGCGATGACGAAAGTCTTTGTCGTCCTCGGTCGGCGGAATGCGCGGCAGGAACGACTTCGCAGGGTTGTACATCGTGTCTGTCATGCCGATAACCTGGAAGAGGTTCAGGCGCAGGAGCTGGTCGAGCGGCTGGCCGGTGATGCGCTCGATGATCTCGGCCAGGAGCATGATTCCGAAATCGCTGTAGACGAATTTCGTTCCCGGCGGATTCGCCAGCTTCATCACGTGGACCTTGTCCATGATTTCTTTTTTGTTTTTCGCGTCGTAGAAGAGCTTGTCGTAGCCGACCATCCCCGAGGAGTGCATCAGCAACTGGCGGACGGTGATCGCGTTCCGGGCGGGATCGTCAGAGGCGAACTCCGGGATGTAGCGCGAGACCGGCACGTCGAGCAGGAGCCACTTTTGTTCCACGAGCAGCGCGGCGGCGGTCGTCGTGCCGACGACTTTGCTGATCGAAGCCATGTCGAACATGGCGTCCCGCGGCATCGGCGCAGCGTCCTTCGCGTTGCTCATCTTCCCAAATGCTTTGTGCGCGATGATCTCGTTGTGCATGCCGATCGCCACGACGGCGCCGGGCGTGGCGTGATCCTTCACCGCCTGCTCGAGCACGGCGAACGCTTTCGGGAAGCGCTTCTCCTGGTCAGCGGTGCTGGCGACAAGCTGCATGGGCAGTGCAGGTAATTGTATGCCGGAGCCGAGCTCGGCGAGCGGAGCGCCTTGGGCCTCGGCATAAGGAATCGTCACCGGCAGCTTGCCGCCGATCTTGATTTCGCCAAAGATGGCGCGTACGGCCGCGCGGTCGGCCACGTCGGCGATGGACCACGCGCAGAGGTATCCGGGAACGTCCGGCAGGCTGCGCAGCAAGTAAGGATTGCTGAAACTGATGGCCATCATCGGCTTGTTCAGTGCGGCGACCTTGCGGAGCAGGTCGGTCTGCGCGGCGGGCATCGCGGCGGTGCCTTTGCCGGCGCTGATGCGCACGTAGAGCGGTGCGACGACAACGTCGGCCTTGGCGGCCAGCTCAAGGACCCGCGTCGCCTGCGCCGCGGTGAGGTCGGGTCCCACTCGCGCGGTCTGCACGTCTTCGACGCGCTGCCGAACGAGCGCCGCGAAGTACTCGTCTGTGGTTCCGGCGTCCGCGCTCACCGACAGGATCATCAGCTTCTGCCGCTTCGTCTTGCTGATCGGCAGCGTCGAGCGATAGTCGCGCACCAACGTGATCGAGCGGTCGGCGATTTTGTCGGCCGTCTCCTGATACGCAGGGCTGCCGAAGATCGTGCCGATCTTGTTCAGGTCGACCAGCGCGTTTTCATGCAGCTTGAGCTTGGCCTTGGCGCTCAGAATGCGCGTAACCGATTCGTCGAGGCGCGATTCCTTGATGCGTCCTGCGTCGACCGCTGCGCGGATGACGCGGAAGCTCAGCTCGGAGTTCGGCGGCAGCAACAGGACGTCGGCGCCGGCATCGATGGCGCGCAGCGTCGCTTCGCCGGGCCAATACTGCGTCGTAATGCCGCCCATCTCGACCGCGTCGGTGACGATCAATCCTTTGAAGCCGAGTTGCTCGCGCAGCAGCCCGGTCAGGACGTTATGCGACATCGTCGCGGGCAGCCGAGTATCGGGCTCAACCGCCGGCACAGCCAGGTGCGCGGTCATGATGCTGCTCGTGCCCGCTTCGATCGCGGCGCGGAACGGCGCGAGTTCGATGGCGTCGAGTCGCGGGCAATCGCCGGCGACGACGCCGAGGTCGATGTGTGAATCGGTCGCAGTGTCGCCGTGACCTGGAAAGTGCTTGGCCGTCGTGAGGATGCCTTCAGCTTCGGCGGCCTTGATGTAGGCTGCGGCCATCTTTCCGACCAAGGCAGGATCTTCTCCGAATGACCGAATGTTGATGATCGGGTTGTCGGGATTGTTGTTCACGTCCACCACGGGAGCGTAAGCCCAGTGGAAGCCGACTGCGCGCCCCTCGCGAGCGGTGACGAGGCCGGCAAAGGCGGCGGTTTGCGGATCGCGCGTCGCGGCGATGCCGAGATTCGAGGGCAGGGAGACGGCCATGTTGGGAAACTGGCTGGCCGCGCCGCGCTCAAGATCGCCGGCAATGAGGAGCGGGACCTTCGCGTTGCGCTGCAGCTCGTTGATGAGAGCGGCGGTGTCATGCGGCGTTCCGCGGTAGACGATGAAACCGCCCATGTGCAACTTCTTGACCTTGTCGACGTAGTGTTGGAAGCCTTCACTTTCGAAGTTCTGGAAGGCGCCCTCGACGCGATCGAAGAGCATCTGTCCGATCTTCTCGTCGATCGTCATGTTTTTGAGCGTTGCCGCAACCCACTGCTCCGGCGTCGGCTTCACGCGCAGACCGGCGGTCTTCGGTCTGGCCTTGGGCGCGGCTTTTTGCGCGGCCTTCTGCTGCGCCCACACAACGGACGCCAGCGCCGCCGCCAGCAAAACGCAAACAGTCGCTCTCCGCATGGGAAGAATCTATCTTAGCATTCGGAGGCCTTGTAAGAAGGACGAAGTCCGAAGTAATCTCAAGAGCATGGATGTCCAACTTACTTCGGACCAGAAAGCGTTTGTGCGCCGGGCTGTCCAAAGCGGCCGATTGAGGCGCGAAGAAGACGCTGTGCGCGAAGCCCTTCTCTTGTGGGAAGAACGCGAACGGAATCGCGCAGAAATACTGGCGTCCTTGGATCGAGCAGAAGCCTCTCTGGCCCGCGGTGAGGGGCGAGTGATTACCAAGAGATCGATGCGCGAACTTGCCGCACAAGTCAAGCGACGCGGAGCCGCGCGCCTGGCGAGAGAGCAAAGTAAGGCTCGTTGATGGCGCACAAGGTTGCACTCGAAGCAGAAGCCGAGTTGGACGAAATCTGGTACTGGATAGCAAAGGGCAGGGGCAACACTGAGACTGCCAATCGTTCGTTATCATCTACCGAATCCAAGGTGACGACATCTGGATTCTCCATGTGATTCGCGGTACCCGGGACATTGGCGCACTTCTCCTCGACTAGTTGGCTCGTGTAGAGGTCTTTAATCCGAAGTTGCTTTTCTGCTTGAGTTCCTGTCTTATCTTTCCATGCGGATACTGTTGGTCCTGTTGCTGGCGACGACGGCTTTTGCCGCGGATTTGCCGAGTGAACTGGCGGCGATTGCCGCGAGCTTTCACGGAGACGTTGCGTTCGCCGCGAAAAATCTCAGTGGGATGCAGAGCGTCGGGCTGCGCGAGAACACGCGCGTTAAGACGGCTAGCGTCATCAAAGTCGCGATCCTCGCCGAGGCCATGCTGCAGGTGAAGGAAGGGAAGCTGCATTTGGACGATGCTCTGACCCTCGCAGCAGCGGATCGAGTCCCGGGATCGGGACTGCTGCAGGATTTGCAGCCGGGACTGCGCCTCACGCTCGAGGACGCGATGACGATGATGATCGTCCTGAGCGACAACACGGCCACGAACCTCGTCCTCGACAAAGTCGGCATTCCGAACGTCAACCGGCGCATGGCCGAGCTGGGCTTGCCGAATACCAAGGTATTCAAGAAAGTCTTCAAGCCGCTCGACCGGCCCATGACCGATGAAGAAAAGGAATTCGGACTCGGCGTCACTACTCCCGCCGAGATGCTGAAGCTTCTGGAGATGATCGAGCGGCGGAAGATCGGCGACGCCGCGACTTCCGACAAGATGATCGCGATCCTGAAGAAGCAGCGCGACCGCGACGCCATCCCGCGTTTTCTCTCCGGGATTCCCAAGGTCACGTTCGCCACCAAAGCCGGCGCGCTCGACGAATTGCGGAACGATGTGGGCCTGGTCTACACGCCGAACGCGACGCTGGCGATTGCCGCTTTTGCCTACAACGCCAAGAATCGTCCCTGGACCGCCGACAACGAGGCGCTGACCACGATCGGACGCCTCGCGAAAGCCGTATACAACGCCTGGATCCCCGAGAGCCAGCCGTACGACCTGCTCATCCGCAATGGGCGCATCGTGGACGGCGCGGGCAATCCGTGGTTCCGCGCCGATGTGGCCATCCGCGACGGACGCATCGTTCGCATCGTGCCTCAGGGGGCGCTCGGCAGTGCTGAGGCGCGCAAGACGATCGACGCCGCGGGGCGCGTCATCGCTCCGGGCTTCATCGACGTGCACACGCATGTCGAAAACGACCTCGAACGCCTGCCCACGGCGGACAACTTCTTGCAGGACGGCGTGACCACTGTCATCACAGGGAACTGCGGTGGATCGAATACCGATCTGACGAAATACTTCTCCGGCCTCACGGAGAAGGGCATCTCGTTCAACCTCGGGTCGCTCATCGGACACAACTCCGTGCGCACTGCCGTCATGGGAACGGCGAATCGCCTGGCCACACCCGAGGAACTGGAGAAGATGAAGGCATTGGTCGCCCGGAACATGGAGTCGGGCGCCGTGGGATTCTCCACTGGACTGATCTATATCCCCGGCACCTACTCGAACAGCGAGGAAGTCGTCGAATTAGGCAAGGTCGCCGGCAACTACGGCGGCGTATATGCGAGCCACATGCGCGACGAAGGCGAGCACGTCGCCGAGGCCATCGAGGAAGCGCTGCGCGTGGGCCGCGAGGGACACATGCCCGTCGAGCTGTCGCACTTCAAGATCGATACCAAGCGTCTCTGGGGCGGAAGCACGAAAACGCTGGCGCAAGTCGAGAAAGCGCGCAGCGAAGGGCTCGAAGTCACTGTCGATCAGTATCCTTACCGCGCGTCGAGCACCGGCTTGACGATGCTGATCCCGTCGTGGGCACTCGCCGACAGCGCCGAAAAGAAGAAGGAGCGGCTCACCGATCCTGCGACGCGTAAGAAAATCGCCGCTGAGATGCTTGCCGAGCAGACGCGGAAGGGCCGCCAGCATTTGGACTTCGCGTTTGTGGCCCGCTGCCAGTTCGATGCTTCGATCGAAGGCAAGAACATCATGGAGATTGCCAAGCTGAAAGGGCACAAGCAGGAGCTCACGGAAGAGATTCAGACGGTGCTCGATCTCGAGCTGGCGGCGAGCGGCCAGGGTATCCGCATGGTTTATTTTTCGATGAGCGACGAGGATGTCGAGCGCATCATGCGCGCGCCCTTCACGATGGTTGCCTCCGACGCCTGGGTTTCCGAGTACGGCGTCGGTGTGCCGCATCCGCGAGCGTACGGAACGAATTCGCGATCCCTCGGCGAATATGTGCGCACCAAGCATGTGCTGACGCTCGAAGACGCGGTCCGCAAGATGACCTCCCTGCCGGCACAGACCTTCCGCTTACGCGAGCGCGGCTTGGTCCGCGAAGGATACTGGGCCGACCTGGTGGTCTTCGATCCGGAGAAAGTTGCGGACAAGGCTACCTTCGAGAAGCCGCACCAGTACGCCGAGGGCTTCGAGGCGGTGATTGTCAATGGCGAGGTGGTAGTCGCGGCAGGGAAACACTCCGGAGCGCGCCCGGGAAAGGTATTATATGGTCCTGGAAAGAATTGACAGTCAGGGAGATACGGGAAGATAATGATGGCCGGAAAAATCTATGAGTGATGCTGCCCAACTGGAACGCGCGCTGTCGGAAGCCCTCGATCGCTTCACCGGCAGTTTCAAGTCATTGCTGTCGGAACTGGCTCGCTCGGGCGGAGGCTCGGGTGGCGCATCCGCCGCGGGACTGCGCGCGAACTTCGACAAGATCATCGATGCCGGCAACCAAACCGACATCCTGGCGTCGCTGCTCGAAGGCGCGGAAAGCTTTTCCGGGCGCTCGGCGGTTCTGGTGGTGAAGGGCGAGCAACTGGCTCCCTGGCGCTCGCGTGGATTTGACGATGCCGGCCAGGCCGGGCTGCGTAAGATGAGTCTCACGGGCGACGGCGACGCCGGATGGAAACAAGCCGTCCAGAGTCCCGGTGCGGTTTCGGGCGGATTGGCCCAAGCGATTTACGGAAACATCGGCGCGCCGAGCGGCGCTCAAGGATTCCTGATGCCGCTTTTGGTGCGGGATCGTCCCGTGGCGTTTCTCTATGCGGACGGTGGAGCGGGGAAGAGCACGGATTACGATGCGCTGGCGATCCTGACGCGAGCCGCGAGAATGCGGCTGGAACTTTCCGCAGGGCGGCCGAAGGCTGAGGCTGCGCCCGCAGCGGCTGCCGCCGCTGCTGCACCCGCTCCTGCACCTGCTCCCGCGCCGGCGCCTGAACCAGTTCATGCCGCTCCGCCTCCGCCGCCTCCACTTCCGCCGCCCCCACCGCCTCCGGCTCCGGCTGCTGCTGCGGGTCCGCGCACGTCTCCGAAGGGTCCGGATCTCTCTAGCGTCCCTGCGGAAGATCACGAGATCCACAAGAAGGCATTCCGTTTCGCGAAATTGTTGGTGGATGAGCTCGCGCTATATAACAAGGACAAGGTGGTGCAGGGCAAGAAAATCCACGACGTCTACAGCCTGTTGCAGGAAGACATCGACAAGAGCCGTCTCGCCTACGACAAGAAGTTCGGAAGCACGGCGGCCGGCAAGACCGATTACTTCCATCAGCAGATGGTGAACCAACTCGGCGATGGCGACGCAAGCGCGCTGGGGGGCGGGTATCCGGGTCCCTTGGCATAAGGGACTGCTCGGCGTTGCCCTGCTGGCGGGGACTCTCGCTGTCGCCCGCCAGGGGAACGAATCTTCCGCGGCGCTCGCCAACTTCCAACAAGGTTACAACGCGTTCTTAGCCAAGGATTACGCTGCGGCGGCGGGTTTTCTGCGTCCGGCCGCCGCCACGCCAACGGCGATTTCCGATTACGCTGAGTTCTATCTAGCCTCCGCGCTACAAAACAACGGGGACCTTGCCGGGGCGATCCCGATCCTCTCGGGATTCGAGGCGAAACATCCCGGAACACTTCTTGGTCCGCGGGCGAACCTGGCGCTGGCCACGAGCCTCGCCGTGGAAGATCCCGCCGGCGCACTCGCGCTGCTGAAGTCGCGGCAGGAATCGCTTCCGCACCCGGCGTCCGATCTCCAGATGGCGCGCGCGTATGAATCGGCGGGGCGGGCGAAGGAAGCAACGTCCGTCCTCGCGGACATCTATTACCGCTATCCTCAGTCTCAAGAAGCGGCGGAAGCGTCGAGGCGAAAGGGCGAGTTTCCGAAAGCCACAGTGGAGCAGCTTCGGAGGCGCGCCGACGCGCTGTGGACCGCGTCGCAAAGTGCATCGAGGGCCGAGAGGACCCGGCTGGCGATAGCGGCGCAAGCGGCCTATCGCGAAACCGCGACGGCGGCGCGCGGCGCGGCGAAGGAGCAGGCGCAGGTGCGTGCCGCGAGCGCCAACCTTGCCGCGGGCCGCACCGGACTGGCGCTCGAAGCGCTCACGCCCCTGAAGCCGGCCGATCCCGAAGCGACCGCCGAGCGCTATTACGTGATGGGTGAATGCTATCGGAAGCTGAAGCGAGAGAGCGCCTTTCTGGCCAGGGTAAAGGCGCTGGGGGAGCTCTATCCGTCGTCGCCGTGGAATGAGGAGGCGCGTTTCTCGGCGGGCAACTACACGCTGCTGAAGCGCGGCGCGACGGACGCCGCTCCCTACTACGCTTCGCTGTGCGAGCGATTTCCTCAAGGCAAGTATGCGGCTCAAATCCATTGGAAACTCACCTGGATCCGATACCGGGAAGGGAACAAGGAAGCGGCCCGCCGGTTGATGGAGGAGCATGTCGCGAAGTACACCGGATTTCACGTTCCCGCCGCGCTCTACTGGCTCGGCCGGATCGCGGAGTCATCCGATTCCGCCCGTTCGCAAGCGTATTTCCGGCAGGCGGCGGAGACTTCCCCGCAAGGATTTTACGGAGGCATCGCGGCGCGACGTATCACCAATCCCGGTGCGGCGCCCAAGCGCGCGCCGCAGCCGTTTCCGCGCCCTGCGGACGCCGCCATGCGCGCGAGCAAGGTGGCGGCATTCCGGTCCATCGACCTGCTCGAACTGGCGGCGTCGGAGTTGCAGCAAGCCGCGAAGCCGGATACTCCCTTCCGTCCGTACTGGCTGGTGGAACTGGCGGCAGTCGAGCGCGATCGCGGACGATTTCACGTGGCTCTCGAAGACGCGCGCCGCGCCGTCCCGCTCTATACCTCGCTGCAGATCGATCAGCTTCCGCGGAATGTCTGGGAGCTGCTCTTCCCGCTGCCCTGGTGGGATGAGGTGAAAGCGGATGCCGCGCGCGAGGGCGTCGATCCGTATCTCGTGGCCGGCCTCATTCGTCAGGAATCGGCCTTCTATGACCGCGCCGTGTCACGCGCTTCAGCGCGAGGACTGATGCAGGTGTTGCCATCGATGGGAAGGTTTCTGGCCAAAAGGCTCGGCGTCCATCCCTATTCCACCGAGACGCTGTTCGATGCGCGAACGAATTTGAAATTGGGCATTCACTACTTCCGGACGCTGATCGAGGAGCATCAGGGCCGGGTGGAAGATACGTTGGCGGCGTACAATGCCGGGCCCAACCGGGTGCAGGCGTGGCGGGCGATCGGCTTTGAGGATACGGTCGAGTTCGTCGAGAGCATCCCTTTTAGCGAGACCAGGGAGTACATCCAGGTGGTGCTTCGGAACGCCGAGCTGTACCGGAAGCTTTACCCCTGACAGGCCCCTGCCTCAGTTATGTAAACGATTGCAAAGTATTATCAAGAATCTTCTTGACTTGCTATCTTGCTGACTCTACGATAGCAGGCAGTTGAGAGCTTGGTTTGGGAGTCATTTTTGGGTGAGCTGAAAAGAGGAGAATCCATGAAAGCTACGTTTACGTCTAGCCGCACGAGTGTGCTCGTTTGCGCTCTCCTGGTGGTTTGCTCCGGGACCCTCGCATGGTCGCAGGCGACCAGCACGGGCTCGATCTCGGGACAGGTCACCGATCAATCCGGCGCCGTCATTCCGGGCGCGCAGGTGACGCTGATCGATAACGCCACCAAGTCGGTGCAGACGGCATCTTCGAACGAGGCCGGCCGCTACGTCTTCATCAACGTTGCGTCGGGCACGTACTCGATCAACGTGACACGCGAGGGCTTCTCGAAGACCCACGTCGCCGACGTTGACGTGAAGATCGGCAGCTCGCTCACCTACAACATCGCCATGAAGGTCGGGGCGGTGACGGAGGTAGTCACGGTGGAAGCGACCAACGTCGCCGCGCTGAATACGACGAGCGCGACGGTCGGCAACACCGTAGACTCGACGGGATTGCTATTCCTGCCCAACCTGGGCCGCGACGTTTCGACCCTGGCTGTCCTGCAGCCGGCGGTAACGGCGAGCGGATTCACGGCGGGCGCGTATAACGACCAGAACACTTACACCCTGGACGGCGGCAACAACTCCGACGACATGGCCGGCAACACCATCGGTTACCTGGTGAACTCCACCGGCACCGGCGGCGGCCAAGCCTCGAACTTCTCCTCCGGCGTGATGCCCACGCCGGTCGAGAGCATTGAAGAAGTAAGGGTGGGCGTGGCGGGCGCGGGATTCGACTTCAACAACTCCATCGGCGCGAACGTGCAGATGGTGACCAAGCGCGGAACGAACCAGTTCCACGGTTCGGCCTACTGGACCTATTTCAACACCACGACGGGCGGCGCCAATACCTGGGCGAATACCCACACCATCATCGGCTGCGACGTTACGAAGCAGGATTGCCGAGGTTTTGCGAATCCGATCGTCTCCAATCACCGCAACCGCCCCGGTTTCTCCGTCGGCGGACCGATGCTTCCCAGGATGCTCGGCGGCAAGACTTACTTCTTCTTCAACTATGAGGCTTTTCGCTATCCCAACGTCGGCACCTACGAACGGACCGTTCCGACGCTGGCGATGCGCGCGGGCTTTATCCAAGTGCAGGACGCGAACAGCAAGTACCAGGCCTACAACCTGAATCCCACCGCCGTTACGGTGGGGTCGGCTCCGGGACAGCCCACGGCCGCCTCCGCAGGCGGCGCGGCGGTTACTGGGACGGTAGCGCCGGGGGTTTGCGGCACCGGCCCCTGCGATCCGCGCAACATCGGTCTGAACTCTATCGTCAACCAAATCTGGTCGAAGTACATGCCGCTGCCAAATGATTTTACGGGCGCGGCTGGTGATACCTACAACACGGCCGGGTATCTCTCCACCATTCGTCTGACGCAGAGATCCACCTTCTACGTGGGCCGCGTGGACCACGATTTTGGCGACAAACATCGCTTCATGGCCAGCTATCGTTATTACCGCCTGGGCAACTTGACCAGCAACCAGGTAGACATCGGCGGCGCGCTGGCGGGCGACACGTTTGGACAGCCCGCGTCGCAGGCGCCCCGGCCGCAACTGCCTTCCTACTTCGTGACCGGATTGACCAGCACTCTGACGCCGCACATGACCAACGACTTCCGCTTCAACTACACCCGCAACTGGTGGCAGTGGAGCGCGCAGACGTTGCTCGGGGGCCAGCTCCCGGGAATGGGCGGCATGTTGGAAATCGCCGGCGAGTCGGCGAACGCTCTGATCCCCTACAACGTGAACACCCAGAACACGCGACAGCGATTCTGGGACGGACAGGACAAGCTCTATAAGGATGACGTCAGCTACATCAAGGGCAACCACCTGTTCCAGTTCGGCGGGTCGTACCAGCGCAACAACGACTATCACAGCCGGACGGACAACGGCGCGGGCCAGAATAACCAGGTCGTCTATCAGAGTACGACCGGATTGGATTACACGGGATACTTCCCGACTGCGGTGCCCGCCACACAACAGACCACTTACCGGCAGCTCGCCAATGAGGTTCTGGGAGTTGTCACTCAATCGCAGGTTGTCTATGCGCGGCAAGGTTCGGCTCTGAACCTGCTGCCCATCGGCAACGCGGCGCGAGACCGTTCCATCATCCCGTTCTACAACGTATACGCGGGCGACACCTGGCACCTGAGGCCGGGACTCACCTTGGTGTACGGCATGGCTTGGGCGCTGGAACTGCCCCCGTACGAACTCGAGGGCCGGCAGATCACGGCAGTCGATCCGTCGGGTGCACCGATCTCCGCGGACGATTATTTCTCCACCAAGGCCCGGATGGCCCTCCAGGGACAGAACTACAATCCCCAGGTTGGCTTCGCCCTGGTCGGCAACATCGGAAAAGGACTCAAGTATCCGTACAACACTTTCTATGGCGCGTTCAGCCCGCGCGTGGCTCTGGCCTGGAATCCCAGCTATAGCGACGGACTCCTGGGCAAGATCGTGGGCAACGGCAAGACCGTGATTCGCGGCAGCTACGGACGTATTTACGGCCGCCTGAACGGCGTGGATCAGGTGCTCGTACCCCTGCTCGGACCGGGTTTCCTGCAGGCCACGAGCTGCACCAACGCGTTGAAGGACGGAACCTGCGGCACGACGACTGCGAATCCGCTGAACGCTTTCCGCATCGGCACGGACGGCTTGACCGCCCCCTTGGGCGTTCCCAGCCAGACTCTGCCGCAGCCGTACTTCCCGGGCCTCAACGGCGCTCCGGGCGGGGGAGACATCAATACGATCGATCCGAAGTTCAAACCGAACCACACCGACAATTTCACGTTCTCGATCCAGCGCCAGATCAACCGCAAGATGTCGATTGACGTCGGCTACATCGGACGCATTACGAAGAACGACTTCCAGGAGATCAACCTGGACGCGGTGCCGTTCATGTATACGCTCGGCGGCCAGAGCTTCGCGCAAGCTTGGGCCGGTTCGTATCTGGCTTATTGCGGCACGACCACGGTATGCGCCGCGAATCCTGCAACGCCCTGGATCGCACCCACCGGTGCGGCAATTCCTTCGGGCAACATCATCCCAGTGCAGCCCTTCTTCGAAGCAGCTTTGGGCGGAGTCAACTCCACCTTCTGCAAAGGCTTTACAAGCTGCACAGCGGCCGTCTTCAACAATGCGACCAACCTGAGCGCCCTGCGGCAAGACTCGGTGAGCACGTTCTGGAACAGCCTCAGCACCGGAGCGAGCGCCACTTCCTGGGTGCCGGGCAAGACCACCATCGGCCAGCTTGGGCAGGCCACGTCGGTCGCGCTCAGCACGAGCCTGGGCTTCTCGAACTACAACGCCCTGTATATCAGCTACCGGGTGAACGATTTCCACGGGCTAACACTTCAGTCGAACTTCACCTGGAGCAAGGCTCTCGGAACGGGCGAGCTCGGACAGTACAACAGCTCGAACACGGCGCTCAATCCGTTCGACATGCAGGCCAACTACGGCACGCAGCTCTTCGATTACAAGTACGTGTACAACCTTGTGATGTACTACCAGACGCCGTGGTACAAGAGCCAGAGGGGCATCGTCGGTCACCTGCTGGGAGGCTGGACGGTCTCGCCGCTGTTCCAGGCGCAGAGCGGCGCTCCGGTCTCTGCCGGTTACACGGAAGCCGGGCCCTGCGGCGGTTGCCAGGCCTTCGGCGAAGTCGCCACACCGAACGCTTCCCAATCCGCTTCGACTCAGAACGCGGTGTTGCGCGCGCCCTTCAACGCGACGTTCGGACGCATCCTGAACGCGTCGGCAGTCGGGATAAACCCGGCCACGAACGCGGCGACGGTGCAGACGAACAATCCGACTGGCCAGAGCGCCTTCAGCGATCCGGCGGCCGTGATTAGCATGTTCCGGCCCTGCATCCTGGGTTACGACACGAGCTGCGGTGGATACCAAAACCTCCACGGCTTGTCGGTCTGGAATCTGGACGCGAGCTTCGCCAAGGATTTCAGCCTCTGGAAGGAAAACCGCGTGGGCGCGACGCTGCAATTCCAGCTCACCAACATCCTGAACCACCTCAACCCGGGCAACCCGGCGATGACGATCACCACGGCGTCGACGTTCGGGCGCATCACGGGCACCTCGTTCAGCCTGCCGCGGGCCATGTCCTTCGGTTTGCGCATTCACTTCTAAGCTACGGTCGTTTCCTCCTGACCCTCCGCGAGCCATACTGGTTCGCGGAGGGTTTTTTCTTTCATGCCGAAGCGTAGGCGTTAGGGAATTTGGATCGCGTTCAGGGAGCCGGCGACCTTGCCGGCGGCGTCCTGGGCGACGGTGCTGAGCCGGTACGTCCCCGACGGCGCCTCAAGGTTGAGGGTCAGGTTTACCCCGTTGCCCAGAAAGCTGTTGTACTTGGCTTCAGTGAGCGCCAGCTCCATGAGCCCTTCCTTGCCGGAGACCATTTTCCCCGCGGAATCGAACATGGCGGCGACCAGCGTCAGCTTCTGCAAGTGACGGCCGTTCTGCATCGCAAATTGCAGCGTCTTGATGTCTACGTGCAACATTACCTGGATGGAGGTGTTGCCGTTCGCCAGCTTTCGATATTGCACGCCCACACTCGACGGAAACTCGGCAATGGTTTTTGAGGCGACGACCTGTTGGTCGAGGCGAACTCTTGCGTCCGCGGATCCGGCGCTCTCGGCTCCGCCCTTTGGCGGATAGAATCCGTTGCGCGCTTCCACGGAATAGGATCCCGGCGCGCCGAGCTGCACTTTCACCTTGTGAAACTTCTGGTCGTTGCCGGCGGCGCGCACGGCCAGAACGTAGCTCGCGTCGGGAACCGCCGCCACCTCGCGATAGCCGTGCGAAAGGGGCCCGCTCACGTGATGGAAGAAGAGACCGCCGGTGGCGCGAGCGAAATCGGCCATGGCCGCCTCTATGCCCAAGCCGGCGGAATCAATCGTAAACATCTCCGGCACAAGCCGGTACGCCGCCTCGGCGGACGCCGAAGGCAATTCCGTGAAAGAGTTTTTGGAATCGAGAACGTTGATCACCACGCCGTTGCGCAGCGCGTTGCGGATCACCTGATCCTGCTCCCGGTCCGGCATGCCGCCGAGGCCGGTGGAGAAAATCACCACAGCCCGATTCCCGGGCATGCGCGCCATCTCGTTCACAAAGCGATCCACGATCGTGAGAATGGACCTGGCGACCATCTCCTGGCCCAAGGACTGGTCGTTCGCCACGACGATCGCCGGCGATGGCGCGCGGCTCGGCGCGACGATCGCGGGCGCCGCCATGGCCGGAACCGCTTGTTGCTGGACGCGGTCAATCGCTCCTTTCACCTTGGCCCGATCCGTCGTGAAGTCCACGACCAACTTGCTGAAAGTCGTAGCCACGGCCAGCAAGCTGCCCTCGTCCGCGCCGTCCTGGACGAAGCGCGCGGCGATGGACTTGGCGCGCTGGAGCGTGGCCGGAGTTGAGCCGTAGTCGTCGAAGCACAAGGCGATGTTCGCCGGCTGTTTGGCGGCGCGCGAGACGGGAATCGCGCCGCCGATGGGGAGTTCCTTGCCTTGGTCGAGTACCTGAAAATCCTGCGCTTTCAAGCCGGCGATCGCGCGTCCTTGCTGATCGCGTACGACGACTCCGATTTGGACCATCGACGAATCGCTCGGCGGAAGGCCGGGTACGTAGGCGCGGCTGCTGACGCGCACTTCCTCCGGTTGTTGCGCGAAGAGGCCTGTGGCGAGAAAGCACAGAGCGAGTTTACGGCAATGAGGCATGCGTGCATAATAGTCCAAATGGTTTGGAAGGGTTGGGCGATTCTCTTGGCAGTCATCCCGATGCACGCGGCCGGGACTTATGTTGGCGCGGCGGCTTGCGCCAAGTGCCACGAAGGCGCTCATAAGACCTGGTCGCAATCGCGGCATAGCAAGATGCTGCAACCGGCCACGGCGCAAGGCGTGAAAGGCGACTTTGCCCGCGGCCGCGTGGTTTTGCGAGGCAAATCCTACACGCTGCTACAGCGCGCAGGCGCATACTACATCCGCGAGACGTATCTCACCGGCAAAACGCAGGAACATCACATCGATTACACGCTGGGCAACCGGCGCATCCAGCACTACCTCACGACGCTACCGGACGGTCGCGTCATCCTGCTGCCGCCGACCTGGGACGTGCGCCGCAAGCAGTGGTTTCACAATCTGGACATCGACGATCCCGAGGAGGTTCCCGGCGTGCAAGTGCAGCTCTGGAACAAGAGCTGCTACTCGTGCCACGTGAGCCGGGAAGAGAAGAACTTCAACCTGGAGAAGATCGAATACAAGACGTCCTGGCTCGACTTCGGCATCAACTGCGAGCGTTGCCACGCGCCGGGGAGCGATCATGCCGCCAAATACGCCACGAGTCCTCCCGCGCCCGGCGCTGATTCGATTGTGACGCAGAGCCGCCTCGATCCCATGCGCAACACGTCGATCTGCGCGCAGTGCCACTCGTTTCGGGATATCTATCAGGATGGATTCACGGCGGGATCGGACTACTACGACCATTTCCTGCCGGTGCTCGATTACGGCTTGCCAACGCAGGAAGATCCTGCTTATTGGCCGGACGGACGCACGCGCCGCTTCTCGAACGACGCCTTCGGATTGTGGATGAGCAAGTGTTTCATGAAGGGCGGGGCCACGTGCCTCTCCTGCCACGCGGTGCCGCACAACACCGACATCGACAAGAATCCGCAGCTCAGGCCTGACGGCAACGCCATCTGCGGGCAATGCCATGCCGCCCTCGAGAAGTCGGTGGCGTCGCACAGCCATCACGCGGCGAAGAGCGCGGGAAGCTCGTGTGTCGAATGTCATATGCCGCGATCGGTCATCAGCATCAAGGCCGAGATTCGCGACCACTCGATGACCGTGCCCGTGCCGGAGAATACCATCCGCCACAAGATTCCGAACGCCTGCAACTATTGCCACAAGGAAAAGACTCCGCAGTGGGCCGCCGCGCAGATCAAGCAATGGTACGGACACACGCCGGGCGAAAAGCTGATCTTGAGGGCGGATGCTTTTACCGAGGGGCGGAACGGCGATCCGGACGCCGTGCCGAAGTTGCTCGCGATCCTCGGCGATGCCGGCGAGGATCATCTGACGCGCGCCAATGCCGCCGGACATCTGGGGCGCTTCTCGCCTTACAACGCGCGTGCCTACAGCGCGCTCCGCGATGCGCTTGCGGACCGCGAGGCGCTGGTGCGCGCGGTCGCGGTCCTGTCGATCCGCGCGACTCCGTCGCAGCGTCCAGAGGTGATCGCGGCGGTCACGCGGCTCCTTGGGGACCCGGTAAACATCGTTCGGGTCGCGGCGCTCGTGGGCTTGGTCAGCTTGGGCGTCCGGCAGCTTCCGGGAGAGGATGGCGAGCGATTCGAGCGCGTGAAGCGCGTCTATGAAGCGCGCGCCCAGCTCAATTCAGACGACGCCGAGCAGCAGGTCGCCGTAGGGAAATTCTTCTACCTGGCAGGTGACATGGCCCGCGCCAAGGCGGCGTTCCAGGACGCTCTGCGGCTCAATCCTGAGTACCCGCTCGCCCAGCAGATGCTGCAGACTTTGGCGCGGCAAGCTCCCACGCCGCCTCAGTGAATCCGGCGGACCTCACCGGCGCCGCCGTCAACCTCCAGCATCTCGCCGTCGCGCAATAGGCGCGTCGCGTCCTTCACGCCCACTACCGCCGGGATGCCGTACTCGCGGGCTACTACGGCCCCGTGGCTCATGATCCCGCCGATCTCCATCACTAGCGCGCCGGCGGTGAGGAACAGAGGCGTCCAGCCGGGATCGGTAAAGGGCGCGACCAGGATTTCGCCCTTCTGTAGCGCGGCTCCGTCGCCGGGATCGAGCAGGATGCGCGCCCGCCCGCGCGTCGAACCGGTGGATACCGGCGTGCCGCGCATCACTTCGCCGGGCCTAGCCGCGGCGGCGTGCCTCACGGGCTTGCCATCGCTGCGGATCACCAGCGGTGGGTTGGCGCGCATGTGCCGCGCAAACTCCTTGCGCCGTTCGACGATCTGGCCGCGAGCCCAAACGGCATCGAGCTGACCTGCCGTGAGGCGCTCGATTTCGGGGATGCTCAGGAAGAAGAAGTCGTCGTCACGGGCCAGCAGGCCGCGCTTGACGAACCTGCGGCCAACCTCAAGATAAAGATCACGAATATGCGCTAAGCTGTTGAGCGCATAAAATTTAGGAGCTTCACGAAAGCAGAGCCTTGTCTCGATGAGATGGATGCACTTGCGGAAGAGCCAGCGCCGAATCGGACGTCCGGCTAGGGCGCGGTCCACGGCCTCCCGAGCCTCCGCGTGTTCGCGCACCTGACGCTTGTAGTGCTCGCGAGGCGTCGGTTCGCCCGCGGGATGCGAGAAGTAATTGCGGATCGTCTCGTAGATGAACGTGGGATCCTCGCGCCAGCGCGGGCAGGAAAAGTCGAACTCCCGCACCGCTCGATGGCCATGTGTTTTCAGGAACTCGTCCACGCGGCCCAGGAACGCGCGGCCCGCTTCGGTCGCGCTCAGAGCTTCGGGAAACGGCAAGGCGGACCGGACTTCCGGCCCCGCGCTCGCGGCCACGTCCCATAGCGCGAGCGCCGTCTCCATGGTGGGATTGCCTTGGAGCCCGGAGAGCAGCTTGGGCAGGGCATCCGCGAATCCCCACTTTGGCAGCGCCTTGGACAGATAGATCATGGCGGGGAAAGCAGGCATGCCCAGCCCCAGGACGGGGAACCCGCGTGGGATGGACTGCGTGGCGAAGTACCGTGCCAGCGCGACAATCTGCTCCTCGCTCATGACGGCGAGGTCGATTTTGCCGAAAGAAGCGATTTCGTCCTCGATGCTTTGCAGCTCCTTCCAGCCCTGTTCGGGCGTCGTGAACAGCAGCGAACCGAAAGTGAGTCGCGCCAATCGCAAGCTGTTCCAGAGACGTTTGAAGCTGAAGGGCTGCGTAAGCGGCACGAGCTCGCCGCTGCGAAAGAGCTCCTGGCTTATCTGCGAGACTTCGGTGTCGAGGTAATGCCCTTGACGCATTATGGGGCCCCGCAGGATGCCCATGAAGCCGATCATGATGTTCATGTTCCAGTACACGCGTCCATCCACCAAGTCGACGATCGTGGCCTGCCGGTCGAGGTCTTCGTCCGGCAGAAGCAACCCGAGGGCTTTGCCGGCCTCCGGGAAAGTGAGGTAATTCCACATCGACCACGAAAACGGCGTGTGCGGATAGGGCATGGTCTCGCGGACGTTGTGATTGGCCCAGATGGTCAGCCGACCCTTGCAGTGCTCGGCATTCCACTGGCTGCCGTAGCGGACCTCGGGAAGGCGCGGGCCCGCGGCCGTGACGGCGCGGGCTTGCAGGAGCCAGAGCTTTCCGTCCGCGACGGCCCACTCGATGTCGGCGGCGCGGCCGAGCAGTCGCTCGGCGGCGAGTCCCAGGCGGGCGAGGCCGGCCAGCCGCTCCGGCGTCAGCAGCGCGGCGGTGGAGCGGCCTTCCACTTCGATTACGCCGTGCGGAGCGCGGCGAGAGAGACGATAACGATCCGGCGTGACGCGGGCCGAGACGACTTGGTCGCCGAGACCGAGCGCGGACTCGACCACCAGTTCGTCGAGCGCGCCAGTGACGGGATTCAACGTGAAGAGGACCCCGGCCGCCTCGGCGTCCACCATACGCTGGACCACGACGGCCATCGCCGCGCTCGCTTCAGGGATGTCGTGATCGCGACGATAGGCCACGGCGCGCTCCGTGTAGAGCGACTTCCAGCAGGCGCGCACGGCGTCCTCGACTGCCGCCGCGCCGGTAATGTTGAGAAACGTATCCTGCTGTCCGGCGAAGGAGGCATCCGGAAGATCCTCGGCCGTGGCCGAGGATCGTACGGCCACCGGTCCGCCGCCCAGCGCTTCATAAGCGCGAGCGACGGCCGACGCCAGTTCGCTGTCCATGCCGCGACGGAAGGCGTCGGTTGTGATGCAAAAGCCCGGCGGGACCGGAAGGCCGCCGCGCGACATCCTGGCGAGCTGTACAGCTTTGCCGCCGGCGAGGGATAACGCTTCCGGATCGAGATCCGCGAGAGAGACGATCAGCACGGGAGAGGACAATCAACGATCCTTGATCGGGAGGCGTCGCAGACGGTGTCGTGAGTCCTCGATCGTCAGAATCGCTCCGGCGTCCAGATCGGCTTCGTACTTCTCGAGGGCGTCCAAAAGCCGGGACGTCACAGATGGCGGAGTCTGATTGACAAGGCGGAAAGTGATGCGGAGATGAACGTCATCATGGCCGGAGTTCCGTAAGGTGCGGATGGTGCTGTCAGACACACCCATGTCTCCGAGGAAGCGCACTAGCTAGCGGTCCGCAAGATGGACTTCTTCTTGGGCCAAGGCGGCCGCATATTGAAGCGCTTGGCGGATGTCCTCCGCTTCCAGGTCCGGATACTCTCGCAGAATTTCGTCTTTGGTCATTCCATTGGCCACCTGATTTACGATCAAGGACACGGGAATCCTCATCCCGCGAATGCAGGCACGTCCACTGAGAATCTGCGGATCGAACGTAATGCGCTCAAATGGCAGCATACTTGCGCCAAGTATAGCAAATCTGGCAGCGAGTCTTGACCCCCCGCTAGCGGCGGATGATCTTGCCGTCCTTCATGACGAAGCGGACCTTGCGCAGGGCGTGCACGTCGGCCAGCGGATTATCGGGCATGGCGATGATGTCCGCGGCGAGGCCGGGCGCGATCGCGCCGCGCTGGTCTTTCACGCGCAGGAGCGCCGCCGGATGCGTCGTCATAGACTTGAGAATCTCGGCGGGCGGGATACCGGCAGCGAGCCAAACGTCGAGAAAGTCGAGCATCATGTCGGCGCGCGTCTTGCCGGGCGCTTCGATGATCGTGTCGGTGCCAAATGCCATCTTGACGCCGATTTTGTAGGCGCGTTTCGTGCGGTCAAGAATGTCGGCGTAGGCCTGCTTGGGCTCGGGGAGAATCCCGCCGACGGTCCCGATCACCTGCAGATGCTCGAGTGGCGTGTCGGTGCCGACGAGATAAATGCCTTTCTCCTTCATGATGCGGAGCAGGTCGTCACTAACGGTGAAACCGTGCTCCACACTGTCAGGCCCAGCAAGAATCGTATTGCGCGCGGCGTCGCCGCCCATCACATGCACGGCCACGGCTAATCCGGCACGATGCGCTTCATCGACCGCGGCGCGAATCTCTTCCTGCGTGTAGAAATAGGGGCTGTTGTCCGCCACCAGCTTGATGACCGTCGCTCCGTAGTAGATGTTCTGCCGCACCGCCTTGCGCACTTCCTCGGGTGAGTCGGCGTCAATGTATTCGAAGCTCCAGAAGGCTCCCTGCTCGTGCGGAACACCATGCGATTGCCCTCCAAATGCCGCGATGATTTTTCCCGAGTTGATGACAGTGGGCCCTTCGATCCAACC
>CAZRND010000027.1:0-24718 GCA_964601345.1 uncultured Acidobacteriota bacterium
AGCGTTCCCCCCTACTTGCTCGCACAACTCCTCGGAGGAGTGGCAGGCGGCGCGTTCACTGCCGGTCCGCCCGCTCCGGAAAAGACCCAGTTGGACCCCGCCACCGTCGTGATCGCCGGACCTGGCACAGTGGGCGCCGCGACAACGTTGAGCGTCACCGATACGTTCTGCGTTCCGAGGCCAGAGATGGTGACCGCGATCGTACCGCCGTACGTCCCAACGCTCATGCCGCCGGAGTTGACGTTGGCGGTCATGAATCCGGGCGACGCGCCCGACGCTCCGCTCACCGAGAGCCAGTTGCCGCCGCTCGTCGTGGACGTGCTCGACGTCCAGTTCAGCGGAGTCAGGCTGCTCGTCACGGCGAACTGCTGAGTCGCGGATTGATTGACCGGAATCGTGAAGGTCAGCGAAGCCGGGACGGAGAAAGTATTGGCGTTCGCATTTGTAACTTTGCGGATGCGTCCGTCCGCGCTTTGCACGATGTACAGATTGTTAGAGCTGTCCACGGCAATCCCCGAGGGGCTTCGAAGAGTGGCGCTGGTAGCCGGGCCGCCGTC
This sequence comes from uncultured Acidobacteriota bacterium, assembly GCA_964601345.1. Lineage (GTDB taxonomy): Bacteria > Acidobacteriota > Terriglobia > JAJPHL01 > JAJPHL01 > CAZRND01. The sequence goes on from CAZRND010000027.1 coordinate 558, forward strand.
GCCCGAATAGTCCCAGAATCCGTTGCCCGCAACGGTATAGATCGTTCCGTTCGGCAGAACGCGACGGACACGTTGGTCGTTGCTCGCGATATACACGTTGCCGGCCGAATCGACGGCAACGTCAGTCGGAAAATTGATCTGGGCGCTGGCGGCCGCCCCGCCGTCGCCCGAGTAACAGCAGTTTCCGTTTCCGGCAAACGTGGTGATGATTCCGGAAGTGTCCACCTTGCGGACTCGGTTTGAACCGCCTTCCGCGATATAGAGATTTCCCGCGGCGTCCAGGGCGAGGCCCTGGGGATTGCTGAGAGAGCTCGATGTCGCCGTCACGCCGTCGGCGAAGGACGCACCTCCGCCGGCTACGGTCGTGATAATCCCCGATGGGAACGTGACCTTGCGGATGCGGTTGTTGCCGGTGTCGGAGATGTAAAGATTGCCGGCGGCGTCGAGAATCAAGCGCTGCGGGCCGTTCAATTGCGCGGTCGTAGCCGTCGAACCGTCGCCCGCGGAACCCGGAACGCCGGTCCCGACCACAGAGCTGATAAGCCCGCCGGTGTCCACCTTGCGGATTCGGTTATGCCACTGGTCGGCGATATAGACGTTGCCCGTGCTGTCTACCGCGACTCCCGCCGGCAGGCTAAGCCCGGAGCCCAGACTCGTGGCCAAGACGTTATCCGCGAAATTCTCAAACCCGTCGCCCGCTATCGTCGTGATGTTGCCGCCGGGAATCACCTTGCGAACCCTGAAATTCCACATGTCGGCCACGTAGAGATTGCCGGAGCTATCCACCGCGATGCCCTGCGGTGTATTCAAAAACGCGTTGATCGCCGGAGTTCCGCTGCCGGCAAATCTGAAGTTGCCCGCTCCCGCGAAGGTGCTGATGTTGGCCGCGGTGTCCACCTTGCGGATGCGAGTGTTCCGCTGATCCGCAAAATAGAGATTGCCCGCGGAATCGAACGCCAGCCCGCCGGGCAGCCACATGCCGACCGCGGCGGCCGTAGCCGATCCGCCGTCGCCGCCGAATCCCAGCGTGCCGCTGCCGGCGATGGTTGTTACGATCAAGGCCTGCGGGGCTCGCAGGCCGATCTTGCGAATTCGCTGATTCCACTGATCGGCTACGTACAGGATGTTTCCAGTGCTATCGACGGTCAAGCCGTCCGGATAGCTGAAGTTCGCCCCCGCCGGAGCCGTGCCGTCGCCGGAGAATCCGCAGGCGCCCGTGCCCGCCAGGGTGTTGATGACCGCCCCGGACACGACGCGGATCCGGCAATTGTTCGTGTCTGCGATGTAGATCAGTCCGGCGCTGTCGGTTGCCACAGCGGTGGGGCGGTTCAACGAGGCGGACGTTGGAACGCCGGCGTCCCCGCCGTAGGTCGCGACGCCGTTGCCGGCCAGAGTGGAGATGACCCCGGCCGGAGTGACGCTTCGGACCCGATGATTGTTGGAGTCGGCGATTAGCAGATTGCCGGACAGATCGAAGCCCACACCGCCGGGCTGGCTGAGCACGGCGTTCACCGCCGGCCCGCCGTCGCCTCCGAAACCAAAGCCGCCGTTTCCGGCCACGGTGGTGATGATGCCGCTGGTGCTGATCTTGCGAATGCGGTTGTTCCCCGAATCGGCCACATACAAGTTGCCTGAAGCGTCGAAAACCAACCCTAGCGGATTGCACAATCCCGCGCTCGTCGCCGGACCGCCGTCGCCTTGGTACGAGCAGTATCCTCCGCCGTTGGGTCCACCCGTTCCGGCCACGACCGTAAGAGTTCCGCCGGGAGTCATCTTCACGATGATGTGGTTGCCGCTATCGGAGGCGTAGACATTGCCGCCTGCGTCGACGGCGACCCCAAACGTGTATCCAAGAGTAGCGCTCGCGGCCGGTCCGTTGTGGCCGTGGAAGGTCCACGAGGTGCCGGCTACCGTGCTGATGGTTTGTGCGCTGATTTGAACGGCCAGACAGAGAATTAGCGATAACAACAAATAGAACGTCCGCTTCGTCATACACAACCTTTATCGGGGGGATGAATCTTAGTCTGTCCCCGCCCTCACAACGGAGGCAGCCTTAGAACGGAAGTATCTGCCTCTCAAAAGGGGAGGTCAAGAAATAAAAGTTTTGGTGTGCAAATCTTTGCATAGTGGGGTGTTGCCGATTTTCTCACTAGCCAACATGCCCCTCGATGTGCTATGCTGAATTTGCATTTGGTTCTCCTGTAATACCTTTTGATTGAGATCAACAGGGCTGTAGGGGACATCCTCTTCAGCCTTTTTGTTTTGGGCAGGAGGTCTTGAAGGAAGCGCCAAATAGCTTTAACAAAAAAGTAGAGGAATTCGCAAGTGAAAGAACAAGGTACAGTCAAGTGGTTCAACGCCGCTAAAGGTTACGGATTCATCCAGCGTCAGTCGGGTGAAGATGTGTTTGTCCATTTTTCAGCCATCCAGTCCGAAGGCTACCGCTCGCTCGACGAGGGCCAGGCGGTAGAGTTCGTAGTGACCCGCGGGCCGAAGGGCCTGCAGGCGGAGCAAGTAACCACCCTCTAGCCCAATGCCCCCTTCTTACCCAGCCCTTCCGCAAAGAACGGGCTGGGAAGGAGGGGAGGAAGTCGTAAAAGCAAAGCAGGTTCCCCAAGGAGGCCTTTTGTGAAAGCGCTCAAAGAGTCTCAGTACCTCAAGCACGCTCAATACGGGTTCGGAGTTGTCGCTGAATCGAACGCGGATCGCACCACCATCGACTTTGAGAATCATGGCAAGAAGAAGTTCGTGACCAGCATGATGGTCGTCGAGCTCGTGGATGGGGAAGCTCCTAAGCCGAAGCGGGCCTCGCGGCGCAAGAAAGCCGCTGCCCAGCCCGTCGCCGCAGCCGTCAACAACTAAGATTTTTACCACCTAGCCACCGGGTCCCTCAACAGATAAACGCCCGGCTCTTGGTGTTCCTTGACAGCCCCTCACCCTAGGGACTAGCATTCAATCGCCCATGCTGGTCTTCGTGATCATCGGGTTAGTGGGATTCTTCTTCCTCATCGTCTCCGCGCTTTTCGGCGGAGACCACGACGGAGGGCTGGATCACGATCACGACATCGGCCACGATGTCGGCCCGAATCCGTTCAGCCTTCGCATTATCTCCCTTTTTCTCACCGGCTTCGGCGCGACCGGGGCCATCGGCCAATCCTATGGACTGGGCTACCCGGTCAGCGCCGCCATCGGCGTCGTCTCCGGCGCCATCATGGGTTACGCGGGATACTCGCTCATCCACATGTTTATGCGGCAACAGGCCAGCTCGACCGTCTCGGACGAGGATATGGTCGGCATCCTGGGCCAGGTCTCCGTGGCCATCCCGGCAGGCGGGCTCGGACAGGTGGAAGTCCTGGTGCGCGGGAAACGTCATTACCCCTCGGCGCGGGCGCTTCGAGAGGAAGCGATCGCCGAAGGCGCGCAAGTCAAAGTCGTCCGCTGCGCCGGCAACCAGGTCGTAGTAGAAAAGATCTAGGAGTTCAATATGGATTTCCTTCGCAATCTTACCCAAGGCCCCGTTGTCACCCTCGGCGTCATGGTGATGGTGCTGGCCTTCATCGCCGTGCTGCGGATCATCTCGAACAACTACATCAAAGTCCCGCCGAACCGAGTGGCGGTCTTCTACGGGCGCAAGCGAATCACCAAGGAAGGCCAGGAAGTGGGCTTCCGGGTCATCACGGGCGGCGCGCGCATGAAGCTGCCGCTGGTCGAGAGCGTCACCTACCTCGATCTGAACGTCTTCTCGATCGACCTCGACGTGAAGGGCGCGCCGAACAAAGACGGCGTCCAAGTGGACGTGAAGGGCGTCGGCAACGTGAAAATCCTCAGCGACGAGGCCTCGCTGATGGCGGCTTGCGAGCGCTTCCTCGGCATGCGCCCGGAGCAGATCCGCGAGATCGCCTACAAGAACCTGGAAGGTCACTTGCGCGCCATCATCGGCCGGCTGACCATCGAGGAAATCGTCAGCGACCGCTCCAAGTTCAACCAGGAAGTGCTGCACGAAGCCGCCGAGGACCTGCGCAAGATCGGGCTCGGCATCGACGTCCTCACCGTGCAGGAGATCAAGGATCCCTCGGGCTACATCGAATCTCTCGGCCAGAAGCGCACCGCCGAGGTGAAGAGCCAGGCCAAGATTGGCACGGCCCAGGCCGAGCGCGACGCCAACATCCTGGCCTCGACCGCGATGCGCGAGGGCAAGCAGAAGGAGAACGAGAACCTGGGTCTGATCGCGGAAGCCGAAAAACTGCGGGACGTGAAGAAAGCGCAGTACGAGTCGGAGATCAGCCAACAGCAAGCGTCCACGCGTATGGCCGGTCCTTACGCCGAGGCCCAAGCCAAGCAAAAGGTCGTGGAGATGGAAGTGATGGTCGAGAAGATCAAGACCATGAAGGAGACCGAGGTCGCCGAGGCCGAGGCGCTCCGCAAAGAGAAGGAACTGATCGCCACGGTCATCAAGCCCGCCGACGCCAAACGCCAGGCCACGATTCTCGAGGCCGAGGCATCGCGGCAATCGACCATCCTCGAAGCGGAAGGCCGGAAGCAGGCCGTGATCGTCGCCGCGGAAGCGGAAAAGTCGCGGCGCGAGATGGAAGGCGCCGGCGAAGCCGCCGCCATCCGGGCGAAGGGCGAGGCGGAAGCCGCGGCGATCCGCGCCAAGATCCTGGCCGAAGCCGACGGTCTGCGCGCCAAGCTCATGGCCGAAGCGGAAGGCGTCGAGAAAAAGGCCGAAGCCTTCGCCCATCTCGACCAGGCCGGCAAGACCATGCTGGTGCTCGACCGGCTGCCCGAGATCGTCAAACAGTTTTCGGGAGTCATGGGCGCGATCGCCGCGCCCATGGGCAACATCGACAAAGTGGTGATGATCGACAGCGGCAACGGCAACGGCGGAGGCTCCACCGTTTCCCGCTTCGCGGGAACCGTGCCCGCGGTGCTCTTCGATCTGCTGCAGAAAGCCGACGCGCTGGGCATCGACCTGAAGGGCCTGCTCAGCAAGGCCGGCATCGAGTCCGCGGACGGCGGAAAGGCCAATCCGCCGGCTCCTGCGGCCGCTGCTCCGGCAACGGCGCCGGCAAAGAATGATCCCACAACGTAAATCCCCAGCGTTGATGATCCGCTGCAGCGACCATCGCCTGGCGCGAGCCTGCGAGGACTTCGTCGAGGACACGCTGCTCATCCCCGACTACGATCTTCTGGTCGTGCCCGGCGGTCCGCAGTTTTTGAGCGCGCTCAACTACATGCCCAAGTTCCTATGGGCCGGCCAGCGCTGGATGCGCTTCCTCATCGACGCGCATGAGGTGAAGCGCGTGGTGCTGATCACGCATCAGGATTGCGGCTGGTACAAGCGGTTGCACGGAATGAACGAAGATCACGCCGACCGGCAAAAAGCGGATCTCCTCGACGCCGCCGTGCATTTGCGGGAGCTCGATCCGGCGCTGCGCGTCGATTGTTTTTATGCCTCGCTCGAAACCGGGGAAGTGAAATTTTCGGCGATCAAGTAGCTATCGGGAAACGCGCGCCGTGCCGCCCTTCATGACGCGCTCGACTTCGGCGAAGGTGGCCATGGTCGTGTCGCCGGGCGTGGTCATGGCCAGCGCGCCGTGCGCCGCGCCGCATTCGACGGCCCACTGCGGCCCGCGCCCCGTCAGCAATCCGTAGATCAAGCCGGAGGCGAAGGAGTCGCCGCCGCCGACGCGGTCGTAAATCTCGAGATTCTCGCGCACCGGCGCCTGGTAAAGTTTGCCGCTCGCGTAGCATACCGCGCCCCAATCGTTGATCGTCGCGGTCCGGGCGTTGCGCAGCGTGGTCGCGACCACCTGGAAGTTGGGGAACTCGGCCACGGCGCGGCGGATCATTTTTTCGAAGTTGGTAACGTCGAGCGCCGAGAGGTTCTCGTCCATCCCTTCGACGGCGAATCCGAGCGCCGCGGAAAAATCTTCCTCGTTGCCGAGCATCACATCGACGTTGCGGGCCAGGTCGCGATTCACCTGGCAGGCCTTCTCGCGCCCGCCGATGGACTTCCACAGCGAATCGCGGTAATTCAAATCGTATGAGACGATCGTTCCGTGCTTGTGCGCCGCTTCGATCGCTTCTTTGGCGACGCTGGGAGTCGTCTCCGAAAGTCCGGCGAAGATTCCGCCGGTGTGAAACCAGCGCGCGCCCTGCCGTCCGAAGATCAAATCCCAATCAATCTCGCCCGGCTTGAGTTGCGAGACTGCGGTATGGCCGCGATCCGAGCAGCCCAGCGCCGCGCGCACGCCGAATCCGCGCTCGGTAAAATTGAGTCCATTGCGCACGGTGCGCCCGACGCCGTCGAATTTCACCCAGCGAACGTTCGACATGTCCACGCCACCCTGGAAGATCAGATCCTCGGCCAACCGTCCAACGGGATTATCCGCGAAGGCCGAGACCAGCGCGGTATCGAGACCGAAGCAGCGCTTCAATCCGCGCGCGACGTTGTATTCGCCGCCGCCCTCCCACACCTGGAACGTTCGCGTCGTCGCGATGCGTCCATCGCCGGGATCGAGGCGCAGCATGACTTCGCCCAGCGCCACCAGGTCCCAGCGGCAATCTTTTTTCCCCTTGATGTTCACGGACGATGAAGTTACTTCAAAGGCCGCTCATTTGCAAACACCAGCCGAGCGCCGCGCAGAACGCCAGTAGCCAGAGCTCGGAGATTTTCCAGCGCGAGAGAACCAGCAGCGACGCGGCGGCCATCGCGAGCGTCCAGCGATCGACGAGAGTGCGCCGCGCCAGAACGACGGCGGCTCCGGCGATCGCTCCCACGGCGGCGGAGGTCATGCCGGACACGAAGGCCTTCACCATCGGTTTTCCGGCGATGCGCCGGAAAACCGGCGCGGCGACGACCACCACCAGGAAGGGCGGCAGAAAAACGCCGGCCGCGGCCAGCGCCATCCCGGCACTTCCGCGCAGCAGGTAGCCGATGAATCCCACCGTGATCACGACCGGCCCGGGCGTGATCATGGAGACGGCCACGGCGTCGAGAAATTGGCGGTCGTTCAGCCAATGGCGCTCGCCGACCAGTCCGCCGTAAAGAAATGGGAGAATCGCCAGGCCGCTGCCGAAAACGAATGCTCCGGACTTGGTGAAAAACCAGAGCAACTGCGGAAGGGGCACGACCGCCGCGGCAATGGCCGGACGTCGGAACTCGAGAACGCACAACAATCCCGCCAGCGGAAAGAGCCAGACCCATTCGCGCTCGGTCCAGGCAGTGACCGTCGCGACCATCGCAAAGATGCTCCACAGCAATGGACGCCGCCCGAGCGTCGCGCGCGCCAGCTTGTATGCGGAGCGCGCCACAATCCCGATCACCGCCGCGCCGATCCCGTAGAAGACGGCTTGCATCCAGGCGAGTCCGCCATAGCGCACGTAGGCCGCAGCAAGAGCCCAGACCATGAGGAGCGAAGGCAGCAGGAATGCGGCGGAAACGAGCGTCGCGCCGGCGACGCCGCCGCGTACGTAGCCGAGATACATCGCCAGTTGCGCGGCGAGCGGGCCGGGCGCGAGTTGCGCGAGCGCCAGGCCGTCGAGGTAATCCTGCTCGGAAATCCAGCGGCGCTTCTCGACCAGGTCTTCGTGCATGCGCCCGGCGAGCGCGATCGGCCCGCCGAATCCGGTCGCTCCGAGTTTCAGGAAGTAGAGCGCCAGTTCAACGCTGCTTCTTTCCATGCTCGTAAGATTGGTAGAGCGCTTCGAACATCTGGATGCCCTCGAGCAGCAGCTTTTGATCGTCGGCGTGGCTGAGGCGGAGCCCATGAATGATCCGCCCGATGGCAGGCGCTTCGACCGTCGCCACGCTGTCGTCCTTCACATCGAGCTGGTGGACGATGCGCGCGATCCAGGAGAGCGCCGGACTCTTGAGGCAAAAGCGCCGCAGGAACGTCTCGAAGGTGCAGTCCGAGCCGTGATGGCTGAATTCGACGCCGTACATGTCAAAGGGCGTGGCGCGGGGTGCATCCTCGGGCTTGGCGGCGAACGTAAAGCGGGCGCTCGGATCGATGAAGCGCCGGATCAGCCACGCCGTGCTCATGCGATCGACGCCCGGCCGCGGGCGCGTGACCCATCGTCGGCCGCGAAATGCCGTGACCGAGAGGCGGCGGCTCTGGGGAGCGATGCGCGGCGCGGCGGGCTTTCCGTGCCGGCCGAGCGCGGAGATCACCGCCACGGCCTCCTCGCGCCCGGGCGCGGAGAAAAAGTCGATCGCCGTGATCTCGGCGCAGCGAGTCTCGAGCGCGCGGCGGGCGCGATCCACTTCTTCTCTCGGCAACGCGGGCCGGGCGCGGCGCGCGGCGTCGAGCTGCCCGGCGGCCTGCCGGCGCAGAACGGCATAGTCCTTCTGACGAGCGGTCTGGAAAGCTTGCATGATCTCTTCTCCTGTGGATGCGTCGATGTGGTCGGCGGCCAGGACCGTGGCCTGGCCCTTGAGGCCCTCGATCTCGGTCTTAAGCCATTCGAAGTCTTCGCGGGCCTGCGCCGAGTAGGGCAGGACGTAGATCGAGTTCTTCACCGGCATGGCTCCGATCTTCTGCAGGCGCCTCCAGGTCTTGACCCGCGCGTTCGAGGGCCGCGCGGGAAGCTGGTGCACGAGCAGGAGCCAGGCCGATTGGTGTATCATATGAACATGTCTAATGTAACAGGTGTTTCACGAAAAGACAACCGCGGCACGCTGCTGTTGTCGCGCGGGCACGTGGCCCGCCTTCTCGGCATGGATGAATGCATCGCCGCGGTCGAGCAGGCCTTCCGGATGCATGGCGAAGGCCGCGTCGCGGCTCCCGGACTCCTCGAGATCCCGGCCGGCGAAGGCGTCTTCCATATCAAGGCGGGCGTGCTGGGGCGCTACTTTGCCGCCAAATCGAATGCGAATTTCCCCGGCAACCGCGAACGCGGGTTGCCGAGCATCCAAGGGGTCATCATTCTCGGCGACACCCAGACCGGCTACCCGCTCGCGGTGATGGACGCGCGGGAGATCACCATGCTGCGCACCGCCGCGGCTTCCGCCGTGGCGGCAAAATTGCTGGCCCGGGAGGACGCCGGCTCAGCCGCCGTCTGCGGCTGCGGCGTGCAGGGGCGCGCGCAACTGCGCGCGCTCTCACGTGTTCGGTCGCTCCGCCGCGCTGCCGTTTGGGACATCGACGCGGAACCGGCGCGGCGCTTCGCTGCCGAGATGGCAGCCGAGTTAGGCATTGAGGTGCGCGTCGCCGCCGATCCGGCGGCGGCCGCGCGCGGCGCGGACCTGATTGTGACCTGCACGCCGTCGCGAAAGTTCTATCTGCGGCAGGAGGACGTCGCCGCCGGCGCGTTCATCGCCGCCGTCGGCGCGGACAGTGAAGGCAAGCAGGAACTCGATCCTCGCCTTCTCGCCGGAAGCAAAGTGGTAGCCGATATCCACGCTCAATGCGCGGCCATCGGCGAGCTCCAGCACGCCGCCGACAAGACGGCTCACGCCGAGCTCGGCGAAGTCGTCGCCGGCAAACGACCAGCGCGGACCTCGCCCGGCGAAATCATCATCTTCGATTCCACCGGCACAGCCCTGCAGGACGCCGCGGCCGCCGCCGCGGTTTACGAGAAGGCTCTCGCCGCGGGCGCGGGCACGATTATGGACTTTTCAGAGGATTCCTAACGCGCAGCGAAGGCGTATAGGCCGCCGTCGGTTCGTACGTAGATCTTGCCGTCAAGAATTGCCGGAGTCGCCAGGATGCTGCCGTCGAGTTTGTTCCTGGCGAGGATTTTCAACTCCGCGCCGCCGTCGAGAACGGAGACGGTCCCTTCTTCGGAGGCGATGTAGATCTTGTTATCGGCCGCCACCGGCGAGGAATAGTAGTAGCCCGGTGCGCCTGTGCGTCCGCTGTAGACGACCTCGCCGGTCTGCGCGTCGCGCGCGTAGACAATCCCGCCGTTCTGAAAGGTATAGATGCGTCCGTTGTAGTAGAGGGGCGAGGGGACGCCGGGGGTTCCTTTGTGCTCCGACCAAGCGATGTGCGTGTAGTTCACTTCGCTCTTGCCGCCCGGCCGGACGGCTACGACGCGGGATTGATTGTTCTCGTACATCCGGGCGGCGCGTTCGGGATTCGCTTTTTCCGCCTGCACTTCGAGGATGATGTCCGGAGCGGCGAAGTAGATCATCCCACCGCCGACAACCGGCGTGCTCTTGCCGCACGGCGGAAGTCCCGACACCCACCAGCGTTCCACGCCGTCGGCGAGGTTGTAAACCATGAGTCGCTGGTTCGGCTGGAAGTCGCCGCCGAGCACGGCAATCTCTTCCATCCCATCGTGACTCCAAAGGACGGGTGTCGACCATCCGTACTGAAATTGCGAGCGGTCGGTCTTCCACGCCGTTGTGCCGTCGCGGCGGCGGAGGGCGAGCAGGTAAGCCTCCTTGCCCTGATGGTTGAGCACCACAAAATCGCCGGCCACGATGGGCGATGAGACCGCTCCGTAGATATTTCCGGCCATCGGCAGGCGCCGCTCCCATTGCAGCTTGCCGTCGAGGTTGTAGCAGAGGAGCCCGTAGGATCCGAAATAGACGAAGACGCGCTCACCGTCGGTGGCGGGCGTCGATGCGGCCGGACTGCTGACGTCGTGCACCTGCTCGATCTTTTCCGGCGTGACGCTCTGACGCCACAGGATCTTCCCGGTGCGCTGGTCGATCGCGATGGTGGAGAGCTGCCGGGTGGCGCGATCAAAATCGGTGAGGAAGACACGCCCCTTGGCAATGACGGGCGAAGAGAGCCCCGATCCCACCGCCGCCTTCCAGAGCAGGTTCTGGCCCGGACCGAATTCCACGGGAGGCTTGCCGCTGCCGATTCCGGCGGAGCGCGTCCCGCGGAACTGCGGCCAGGCCGACGGATCGTCGGCCGCTACCGCCGAAAGCGCCACCAGACTCAGGAGTAGGATCACGAAGGCTCGTTTCATATCGGCTTAGACGGTACGGAAACGGGATGTGTTAGCAAATTTGAACTTCTATTAGGCTCATTCCGGCAAGCCGACGTTCTTACGAAGAGCCTTCAGGCGCGGGTCACCCCGAAGCAGACCCAATTCCGGCCACGCCAGCGTCCAGCCGATTCTGATCGGTCCCGTTGTGGCCGCGCGATGGAGGGCTTCAAATGTACGATCCCGGTCGCCCAAACCTGCGAAGATCGCGGACTGGACGAATGGGTTGGCAGTCCCGGCTGCAGCCCTTTCGGCATCTTCGCGCCGGCCGATTCGCGCGTACGCGTAGCCAAGGAATCCGAATGCCTCTGAGTTCTCCTTCTCGCCCTTGTTGACCACCGCCTCGAACGTTTGGATGGCCTCACTCGTCCGTCCCTGCCAAAATCTGGCGCGGCCCAGGCACGTGCTCGTCGCCCAGAAGTCTACCGGCAGCTTTTCGCATTGGCCTGCCGCTTCATCGGATCGTCCAGCGGAGATGAGCAGGTAGGCCATGTTGAAATGGACTTCCGGCGAAAGCGGGTCTGTTTTCTCGGCCGTCCGCAACCGTTGAAGCGCCTCCTCGATTCGGCCGAGCGGCCAAGCATGAAACTCGGCGAAATGATGGTATGTTTCCGAGCGGTTGGGAGCGAGCTCGATCGCATGGCGAAAGTTATTAGCCGACTGCTCCCATTGCGCGTCGCGCGCACAGGCCATCCCGAGGGCGTCGTATGCCTCGGCTAGGAGAGGGTCCAACTGGATCGCTTTTTCCGCGGCCGCTCGCATCTTACGCGTTTCGCCGTCGGGATCCTTGTGGAAATGACCCGATTGAAATGCGCTGGCTTCAGCGAGGCCCGCGTAGGCGGGAGCAAATGCGGGATCCTTGGCGATCGCTTGCTCGAATAGGCCGGTGCTTTCACGGTAGCCCTGCATGCCCCGTCGGCTTTGCAGAGCCAGCGCGTGAAGGTAGAAATTGTAGGCTTCCAGGCTGGTCTCATAGCGGCGGCGACCGCGACCCAGCTTCAGCCGTAGGCTGTTCACGATCCCGCGGGAAATCTCGTCCTGGATCGCAAAGATGTGGGTAGACTCGAGGTCAAAGCCGCCCGACCAAAGCGAAAGGTCGTCGCGCACCCGGATCAACTGGGCATTGATCCGCAACTGCTGCCCGTCGCTTAAGATGGAGCCCTCCAGAATGTAATCGGCGTCGAGCTGCCTCCCCGCCTCCCGGACGTTGTGTGGCTTGCCTTTCAGCGCAAACGATGAGGTCCGGGAGCGCACTGCCAGTCCATCTATGATGGTCAGATTGCGAATAATCTCATCCGTAAGACCATCGGCGAAATAGTCCTTCGCCGGATCGGGGCTCAAGTTTTCGAATGGCAGAACGGCGATCGAGATCGGCGCGGTGGTCTGCCGCGCCCACCACCAACCACCCGCTGCCGCAACCAATGTGAGGACAGCAAGCGCGATCGCCAGGCTCACCCGTGGAATCGGTGGAACCGGCGCCGCTTCCTGGCGCTCTCGGAACAACGGCGTATAGCCGCCTTTGGGCAGCTCGATCACAACCGGGTCGTTGGCACCCTCACTAGAGTAATAGTTAGTGAGACGCGCACGCAGCTTGGCGGCCTCCGTTCGAACCACGGAGTCCTGCCTGGGATCGTAGCCCGGCTTTCTGCCAAATACCTCGATCCCCACCACCGACTCCTTTAGCTCAGCCGCCTTGCCCATGAGCTGCTGCTCCACAACGAACCGAAGAAACTTCGATAGACGTTCATTCCGAGCAAACTCTTGGGTGGATAGGATTTTCTCCAGCGCGCCGCGGACGGGCTCGGCATGGGGCATTTCTTTCCCATGATCATCGCATACTTTTCAATGTGTTAGCGGTGTAGGTCTACCCCTCATCTACCCCCGCAAGCTTTACATCCTCTACCAAGCCCGCTCACCCTGGGTCGATGCGAAACGCGAAACAGACAGTCTTCGGAATGGCGCTGATCCTGATCAGCACGCCGTGCCTGGCGCAGAGCGTATTCGGAACCTGGAAGATGAATCCCGCCCGTTCGCAGTTCAGCGGGACTCGCCCTCGGGCCATCACGGTAAGGATCGAGCCGCACGCCAAAGGGGAAGTCTTCACGTACGAGTGGGTCGCCCAAAGCGGGCAGACTCTCCTCTCCAGCGTGATCCTCTACCTGGACGGCAAGAAGCGGGATTTGCGCGACAGGGATTGTTCGGGGACCCAGTTCTCGCGCCGCGTGGACAAGCAAACCGTGGAAATCGGATCGGACTGCGAAAACGGCGCCTCGGTCCGTTTCATTCGGCGGCTGTTGCCTAACGGGCAGGACCTGATTCTGGACCAAAAGGAGACCTCGCTCGGCGGCCGTGGGCAGGAGCGTCATTTGGTTTTGGAAAAACAGGGCACAGAGAGAGAATAGGAGGGGGTACATGAGAGCGACCTGGACTTTATCCGTTCTCGTGATTCTGGCGGCCGCAATCAGCGCCGCTCAGTCGCCTGCAGGCACAATATCCGGGACGCTGCGCGATCCGTCCGGCGCGGTGATCGCAGGTGCGCGAGTCGAAGCGCTCAGCCGCTCGACCGGCCAAATCCGCCGTGCGGTTGCCTCGGAAAGCGGAGACTACAGTTTCCCGGCGCTTTCGGCCGGAGAATATCAGGTAAGCGCCGAAGCGTCCGGCTTCCAACGTGTCGTTCGCTCTGTGACTGTGGAGACAGGAACAACCACGTCAGCGGATTTGGCCATGCCGGTCGGCAGCGTCAGCGAATCCGTTACCGCGGCGGCGGCTTTGCCGCAAATGCATTACGACTCCCATGCCATCGGCGGCGTCGTTACGCACGGACAAATCGAAAACATTCCGCTGAACGGGCGCAGCTTCCTGGAACTCGGCAAACTCGAACCGGGCGTGCAACCTCCCTCCCGCGCCAACGCGAATCGCACCCTCGTGCCAATCCTCGGGGCGCCGGGCGTCAATGTCGGCGGATCGCGCGTCACGCTGGATGGCGGCAGCGTTACATCGCTGAGCCTGGGCGGCTCGCAGATGGCGCTTTCCCAAGACGTCGTACAGGAGTTTCAGATCTCCACCGTGAATCTGGACCTGTCCATCGGTAACGCCGTCTCCGGCGGAATCAACGTTGTCACACGCTCCGGCGGCAACGAGCTGCACGGCGCCGCCTTCTATTTCTTCCGGGACCACAAGCTGGCGGCCTACCCCGCGCTCGACCGCGATCCGGAAAATCCCGATCCGTTCTTCCAGCGGCGGCAATTCGGCTTCGCTCTCGGCGGGCCAATCCGGCGGGATCGCGCGTTCTTCTTTGGGAACTGGGAGCGCAACGAGCAGCGAGGTGTTGTGGACACGAATCTGGCGGGACCGGATTTCGGTCATTTCAGCCGTGTCACACCGAGTCCCGTATTTGGGAACCTGATCAGCTTCCGTCTGGACGGTCGCATCGGCAACGCGCACACCGCATTTGTCCGCTACTCGCACGATGGCAGCCGAACCATCGGACCAATCACCTTTGCCTCGACCCAGGTTGGCCCCGTGAATGGTTATCCCTCAACCTGGGCTCGGCAGGCGCCGTGGGCCGATCAAAGCCTGATGGGTCTTACCAGCGTATTGCGCCCGACGCTGGTGAACGATCTCCGCTTCTCCTACTTCTTCCTCAGTTCCAGCTCAGTGCCTGTCGGGGAACAGGACTGCCCGGGGTGCCTGGGAATTGGCGCGCCCGGGATCGCCGTCAAGCAGGATGCCTTCTACATCGGGAGATCCTCGTCCGGATCGAGTCTCGGCCGGCGCTTCCATCTCAACGATTCTCTTTCGTGGCAACCGGGCGCGCATCGCGCGCGCTTCGGTTTCGACTGGGAGCATAGTCGCACCGCGCCTCTCAATTGGGGCGACGAGCCGGCCACGATCAATCTCTTCTCGCCCTCTCAAGTCCGGACCTACAATCGCCAGGCGCCGGAAGGATTGCGCATTCCACTGCCGTCCACATTCAACACCCTGGGAGATATTCTCCAGCTTCCTTTGCAGACGTTCTCCGCCGGCGTCGGCGACCCGCGCGTACCCCAGGAGAACGGAAGCCAGGTCCGCACCTGGAACAACCTCTGGTTATGTTTCCAGGATACCTGGCGCTTCCACCCGGGTCTCACGATGAACTACGGACTCGGCTGGAGCGTGGATCGCAATCTGAACTACGACCTGCACAAGCCCGCTCTGCTGGCGCCGATCCTGGGCGTGGGCGGCCTGGGGCCGACACAAAAAGAATGGAAGAACTTTTCTCCGATGCTCGGACTGGCCTGGGCGCCCGCAGCGGATGGCCGAACCGTAATTCGTGCCGGGGCCGGCCTCTACTATGGTCCGCGGGGGCTTTTTTCGTTGGACGCAGAGCGGGCGGCGTTGGGCCGTCCCGGTCTCGGCCGCACGAGTTTTCCAGGAAGTTCCATTCTCAATCCCCTTCCAGGTATTTCCGGCGTCCCGCTCGGCACGCCGCTGCAGTTCGCATCGCCGACTCTGTTCACGGGCGCCAATTTGATGGCGATTTTACCGGCTGCGCGGGCCGACAAGGCCCGAAGCCTCAGTGCAGGCGATCCTAACCTCCAGGCAATCCAGATCACCAAGCAGTTCTCGGGCGGACTGGTTCCCGCCGACTTTCCGCGCGCATCCACGCTGCACGCCGGCGTGGGCGTGCAGCGCCAGTTCGCCCGGGACTTCGTGTTGAGCGCCGATTTCGTCT
Organism: uncultured Acidobacteriota bacterium; assembly: GCA_964601345.1. GTDB lineage: Bacteria > Acidobacteriota > Terriglobia > JAJPHL01 > JAJPHL01 > CAZRND01. Next base: position 16,219 of record CAZRND010000027.1, read on the forward strand.
ACCGGCACTTCGTCCACATGTTTCGGGAAGGCGCCCTCGCGCTCGACCTGAACCACTACGACAGCAGTCGCGGACCGGTGATACCCAAGTGCATCAGCGCTCAGAAGGACGATCCTCGGATCTTGTGCTCGAACGGCGCGATTCAAGTGCTCGATGCGTCCGGCCTGTCGACCTACAAAGGACTATTGCTGCGGGCCGAGAAGCGCTACTCGAGCGGTTTTCAAGCGCTGGCCTCCTATACGTATTCTCGCAACACCGCAACCGGCTCTCGCAACGGATTCGACCTCGACACCTGGCTGGCGAACCGCGGCCCTTCGGACTTCGACGTCACGCAGATCTTCAATCTGGCGGGAGTCGCGCGATTGCCCTGGCGGCTCGAAATGGGGCTCAACTTTTCCTACTCCAGCGCGACTCCTTTCAGCGCCTACGTCGGCGGGATTGATTTCAACGGCGACGGCACCAAGGACGATCTGCTACCCGGTACCACGGTGAATGTTTTCAACCGCGGCATGGGGCGCGCCGAACTGGAACGCCTGGCGGCGCAATTCAACACGAATTACGCCGGTACGAAAGACAAGCTCGGCACTCTCATTCCCAGTGTGACTCTTCCAACTCGCTTTGCGTTTGGCGATAACCTCCACGCTCTGGACGTGCGGCTGAGCCGCGCGGTCGTGTTTCGCGAGCGCTGGCGAGTATCCGTCATCGGCGAAGTCTTCAACTTGTATAACAAGGCCAATCTCTCCGGTTACAGCGGCAATTTGACGAGCGCCGCTTTTGGCCAACCCACCAGTCGGGCCACTCAGGTCTTCGGTTCCGGGGGCCCGCGCGCGTTTCAACTCGCTGCCCGATTCAGTTTCTAGGGCTTCCGTTCTCAGTCCATTACAGGAGTAAGAATTATGAAAATCCCTCTTTTTGTTCCTCTCGTTGTCGTGACCACGGCGTTCGCACAAATTCCTGCATTGAACCAGAGTGTGCTCAACGGCAAATTCAACTTCGTATACGGTGTCTATCAACGAAACAGTTCGTCCGTGAGCTTGGGCGCTCTCACCTTCGACGGTCAGGGGCAATTTAATGCCGTCTCCGCTGCAGGCAGCGCCGTTGGCAAAGGATTCTATCGGGTGAATCCGGACGGCACGGGCAGCCTCACGAATTGGATTGACCCAACCCTGCCGCCGCTCAGCCTTCGTTTAGGCGCGGGGGCGGCGGTGATCGGCGGCTCGACTGTGGACCAGAACACGGTGGATCTGCACGACCTGCTGCTGGCGGTTCCTGCGCCCACGCAAGCGCCCGCGATGGCCGGACCGTGGGGCGGCGTGAGTCTTCTGTACACGCCCGGGCCGCCGCTCTTTGCGCGCGCCGGACGATTCCGGCTGGCGTTCGATGCGGCCGGTAGCGTCAATTCCACCATCTGGACTTATCACCAAAGCGACGTCAGCAACGGATCGCCCCAGGACACTACATCAGCGGGCACATACACCGTCGACGCGAACGGCGTGGGAACCTACACGTCGACGCAAGGGACCAAGCGCATATTCGTTTCCGCAGACGGCAACACGTACATCGGCACTGACGCCAGCTTGCCGGAAATGATCTTTGCCACCAAGCTGGCGGCGGGAAATGCAACTTCAACCGGTCCGCAGGGACGCTATTGGTGGCTTCAATTTACCGCCGTGCGTCCTGGGAGCGGCAATCAACGCGGCACCGATTTTTCCTGGGCCCTATCGAACACGCTTCATGGAATCGAGGGCGTCGGACCCACCAAGGCCAGTGGCTGGGGTTATCTAGTCGATGGCGCCACCGGCCGGGTGCTCGACCTGACCATCGGAATTGGGCCGTTTGCCGTCAACGCCGACAGCACTGTGGGCATCCCAGCCGGCGGTAATGGAAGCCCAGGCCTCGGCGTCATCTCGGGCTCGAATGCGGCTCTGCTGTGGACCAGCCTCTCAGCGACGGTTACATCGGTCTACTCGTTCAACATCGGGATCCAAGGCCCGTCCTTCCAGGCGGCATCGGGACAGACCGTGTTCCTCGATCCCAATGGACCGATGCACGCAGCCACGCGCAGCGCGCATCCGTTTCCGTTCGCGCCCGGGACGCTTGTGATTGCGCGAGGCTCGGGGCTGGCGGCCGGCACAGCATCCGCAACCGGACTTCCGTTGCCTACTTCCCTTGGGTCAACCTCCCTCACTGCCAACGGACAACCCGTCGGGTTGCTGAGCGTCGCTCCAAACGCGATTACGTTCTTGATGCCTTGGGCCACGGCCGGAGCCGGAAAAATCAGGCTCAAAGCCACCGTTGAGGGCGTCGCCAGCAACGAGATCACCGTTCGCGCCGCGCCGGCGGCCTTGGGATATTTTTCCACCACGGCCGACGGACTCGGCACGATTCTGGCCGCGCACGCGGACTGGTCTCCGATCACGGCGAACTCTCCGGCCGCTCCCGGCGAGACGGTCGCGTTGTACGCCTCAGGACTAGGCGCGCTGGTCACTTCGGTGGCCGAGTACGACTGGCCGGCTTCCGCGAATCCAACAAGTATTCCGGTGCAAGTAGACGTCGGCGGTGTGCAGGCGACTGTGTTGTACGCGGGGGCCGCGCCGTCGTACCCAGGTGTGTACCAGATCAACATTGTGATTCCGCCGGGATTAGCGACCTCGCCCGGACTCAACGTAAGAATCTTTCAGGGATATGCACAAACACATCCCAAAGTGACTATTCCGGTGCGGTGAACCGCGACGGACTTTAAAGGAGTCTCATCTTATGCATCGCTTCAACAGATCTTTGACCATTACGGCCGTGGCTTCTCTATTCATTCTCGGCGGGCTCGGCGCGGTGATCGCCGTCCAAAGCGCTTCGGCCGGCTTGGCGCGGCCGCGAGCGGCAGCCGTCGACACGTTGCCGTGCGGACGCGTGCTGCCCTCCGGGCATCCGGGAGCGTTCCTCGATTGCGACTGCATCGATTCCGACAACGACGGGCTTTGCGACAAGTGGGAGATTGCCGGCGGGATCGACCTGAACGGCGACGGAGTCATCGATGAGGTCAACGACTTGGAGTTACCCGGCGCCGATCCCCATCGCCCCGATATCTACCTCCAGTACGACTACACGGATCTGCCCGGCCGCGGCGGGCACACGCACCGGCCGAGCACGGAAGCAATCCAGAGCGTGGTGGACGCCTTCGCGGCACACGGCATCGCCCTGCACATTCACCCGGGACACCATCGCCTGGAGCACCACAGTGTGATCACCTTCGACACGTTCGAGAATCCCACCTGTCATGGACCGGATGCGGTCGGTTTCTACAGCCTGAAGGCCAAGAACTTCGATCCCAAACGGCGGCTCGCCTATCACTATGCGGTCTTTGGCCACGACCTTCAATGCGACTCGCTTAGGGGCTGCGGCTCTTGTCCGTCTCAAAACGGTTTCCCAGCCGTGTTTCTCGCTACCGGACAGGCGGAATTGCCTGGCAACGATCTCATCGTAGCGACAGGCCCATTTTTTGAACTTGGGTTCGTTCCGACTCCGATTCAGGAAGCGGGTTTGTTCATGCACGAACTGGGACACAACCTCGGATTGCAGCACGGGGGCAACGAAAGCTATCCGGAATTCAAACCAAATTACCTGAGCGTACTGAACCCCAGCTTTACTTACATCGGAATCCCATTCGGCGCATCTCCGGGCTCGCTTGCTCCGGTCGGCACGCGCATCGATTATTCAAACGCGGCGCTTCCGACGTTGGACGAGAACGGTCTCGACGAGACCGTTGGCATTTCGGCGAATAGCAACGACATCACGTATTACAACTGCCCCGATTCAACCCCTGTTCCCGGCCCCGGGAAAGGGCCCATCGATTGGAACTGCAACGGTAACTCGTCGGAATCCGGTCTGGTTGCGGACGTGAACGCGGACGGCTTTTTCACCCGCTTGAAGGGCTACAACGATTGGACCAATCTCTTCATGGCATTCCAATTCACGGCTGGTTTTGCCGACGCTCCGCCACCGGAGCATTTGTCGCGGCGTGAACCCAACGTCGACGACGCTTTCCGCAGCCACCGGCTTTTCCCGCCACGTGGCGTGAAAATCCAAATACGTCCGGGCTGCGCGGCGGACCGCAAGCCGATCTCGCCCGGCCACTCCGGTGAGGTCACGGTTGCGCTGCTGGCGTCCGACGATTTTGACTTGGCCCAGGTGGATCCAGCGAGCCTGAGGTTTTCCGGCGCCCGGCCCGTTCGTTTCAGCGCCGAGGACGTGAATTCAGATGGCCGTACCGATCTGCTCATCGTTTTCGACATGGCCCGACTGCGTCTCAATCCGGACGCCCACTCCGCCCAGCTCACGGGCTGGCTGAAAAATAGCCAAGTCTTCGCCGGCGAGGACCGAGTCCTCGTGGTCCCCACGATGAGCTTTGAGGACCGTTCCTGCCGCCGGTAGAAACATCGGACCATTACCGCTGTTCCCCTGCGGGGGACAATAGGCCCAACAACAAGCTTGACGCGGCCTCGCCCTTTCTGTAGCCTGTGGGGGAATCTGTTGGTGGGTAGTGGGCGTCGAAACGAACATTCCTCGAGGAGAACAAAATGAGTCTCAACCAGAGAACTGTCTATGTAGTCTTTGCAACCGCTCTTTTGGCCGTCCTAGCTGTTCCACAGGCGATGGCCCAGTTGGCTGCCGACGAGCTGCAGAAGGACCAGACCTTTGAAGCGATCATGGCGGCGGTCGATGTATCGCAGCCGCAGGCCATGGGCATCGCCAAGATCATTCTGCCGTCGCCGCGCTTCTTTCCGCTGAACCGTTTTGCGTACATCCGCGTCGAAGCGGACGGGCTGATCCCCGGTGCAACGCATGCGATCCATTTGCACGGCGTTCGAACCGATGCCAACAATACGCTGAATAACGGCTGCTACGGCGGCGATCCGGTGATCGTAAATCTGCGGAGCCTGGTCGGCGACGCGAACGGGCACGGCGTCAGCGTCACGCGCATCATCCTCGACGCCAGCAACAACCTGGTGCAGGACGCCAACGGGGCCAGGACCGTAGCCGCGGGCAACGCCATCAACCGGACCAACCTGACGCGATGGTACGTGCAGTTCCATATCCCCGCCGGCACACCGGGCGCAGGCAGCCCCATGGCTTGCGGCGAAATCACGTTATCCGGCTTCGATCGCGGCGCCGCGTATCAATAGAAAGAACGGGACTGGGATATACTCGTCTTCTGCCTCTCAGTCCCATGGTCATTGCGATCGACGGTCCAGCCGGAGCCGGCAAGAGCACGGTAGCGCGGCAGCTTGCCGCCCGGCTGCGCTACCGTTATATCGATAGCGGCGCGATGTACCGTGCCGTCGCGTTGCTGGCGCTGCGGCGCGGCATCTCCTTGGACGATGCCGCGGCCCTGGAGTCGCTGGCCGCCGCTGCCGATATACAGTTTGTGCAAGGCGATCGCCTCTTGGCCGCCGGTGAGGACCTCACCGAAGCCGTTCGCTCGCCGGATGTTGCGCAGGCCGCGTCGAAGGTTTCAACGGTGTCGGGCGTGCGGCGTGAGCTCGTGGCCCAACAACAACAATTCGGCAAGGCCGGGGGAGTGGTAATGGAAGGCCGCGACATCGGCACAGTCGTTTTCCCCGGAGCGGATGTGAAGATCTTCCTCGACGCCTCGATCGAAGAGCGCGCCAGGCGCCGGATCCAGGAAATCCCGGCCGGCCGCACGCTCGAGCAGGTCATCGCTGAGATTCGCGAGCGGGACGAGCGCGACACCCGGCGCACCGATTCCCCTCTGATCCAGGCGCCCGGCGCCCACTACATTGACGCCACGGGCCTCTCGGCCGACGAAGTGGTCGGCAAGATTCTCGTGATAACATCGAAGATGGGACCCCAGAGTGCCTGAAGATACCTGCAAACGAGAATTGACCATTGAGGTGCCGGCGGAAACGGTGCGCACCGCGCTTGAATCCGTGGCCCGTAACTACCAGAAACAGGTTCGCCTCCCCGGATTTCGTCCCGGCAAGGCGCCCCTGAACTTGGTCCGGCAGCGCTTTGCCGGCGAAATCAAGAAGGATGTCCTGCAGCAGCTTGTGCCGGAGCACTTCCAGGATCGCGTTCGCGAAGCGAAACTCGATCCGGTGGCCGTCCCGCAGATCGAAGACGTGCACATGCACGACGACGAGCCGCTGCGCTTCAAGGCCGTCTTCGAAGTGCTGCCCGAATTCGAGCTGCAGGATTATCAGAATATCGAAGTCGAGTATGACGCGCCGGAGGTGACTGAGTCCGAGCTCGACAAGGCTATCGCGCGCAAGCAGGATCAGGCGGCTACGTTCGCCCCGGTCGAGGGACGTCCGCTGGCCGACGGCGATTTCGCCGAGGTGAGCATGGAAGGGCATCCTCTCGCCGGGCGCGGCGGTCCGGTGAAGGTCGACGACGTTCTCTGCGAGATCGCGGGCGCCGACACGCTCCCCGAATTCACCGAGAACCTGCGCGGCAAGAACGCCGGCGACGCGGTGAACTTCGAAGTGCGCTATCCCGACGACTTCCACGACAATCGCCTGGCGGGACGTTCCTTCCGCTACGACGTGAAGGTTCTCGGCATACGCCAGAAACAAATCCCCGAGCTGAACGATGAGCTGGCCAAGGACCTGGGCGAGTTTGAGACGCTCGAGCAGGTGCGGACCCATCTTCGAAACGAGCTGCTCAATCTCAAGACGCGGCGCGCCGAAGGGGAATCGCGCGGCAAGCTGCTCGACGACCTGGTGAAGGGCTACGATTTCCCCGTTCCCGAGAGCATGGTGGAGCGGCAGATCGAATCGCGCTTGGAGCGCACGCTGCGCGGATTGCAATCGCAAGGCGTGGACATCACGCAGTTGCAGACCGATTGGCGGGAGTGGCGCGAGAAGCAGAGGGACGCCGCCCGCCGCGACGTACGCGCCGGCCTGCTGCTCGAGCGGATTGCCGAGAGCGAGCGTGTCGAGGTCACTGACGACGAGATTGACGCCGAGGCGCAGCGCATGGCCGAGGCCACGCGCCAGCCGCTCGAGGTGATCCGGGCCCGCTTGACACGCGAGGGCGCGACCGATAAACTGAAACATAGGCTCCGAGTTGAGAAGACGCACGAGATCCTCTTCCGCAAAGCCAGACGCGTACCCCCCCGCAAGGATTGACAGAGATGGATCAGGTTTACAAAATGTCTTTCATTTTCCGAGCCAAGCTGGTGTATGAAGTGAGAGTGAAGCTTGCGTGGGAGCCAAGCCACCTATGAATTCCGGCCTGATCCCCATGGTGGTGGAACAAACCAACCGGGGAGAGCGCGCGTACGACATCTATTCCCGCCTGCTGCGGGATAACATCATCTTCATCGGCACGCCGATCGACGATAACGTAGCCAACGTGGTCACGGCGCAATTGCTATTCCTCGAAGCCGAGGACCCGGAGAAGGACATCTACCTCTACATCAACTCCCCGGGAGGATCGATCACCGCGGGGATGGCGGTGTACGACACCATGCAGTTCATACGCCCCGACGTCTCGACGATATGCATCGGGCAGGCCGCCTCCATGGCCGCCATGCTGATGGCTGCGGGCGCCGCCGGCAAGCGCTTTGCCCTGCCCAACGCCCGGTTGCTCATCCACCAACCGTCGATGGGCGGCGTCTCCGGACAGGCCACCGACATCGACATCGTGGCCAAAGAGATTCTCAGAATGCGCGAGATCACCAACCAGTTGCTGGCCAAGCACACCGGACAGGGCATTGAGCGGATCGAGCGGGACGTGGAGCGGGACTTCATCATGAACGCGGCGCAGGCGAAGGAGTACGGCCTGATCGATGAAATTATCTATAAGCATAAATAAGGCCGGGGTGGTGCGAGGATGAAGCGAGTGGGGATGGAGGGAACCTTGAAATGTTCTTTCTGCCATAAGAGCCAGGAGGTCGTGGGCAAGCTGATCTCTTCGCCCAGCGACTTCCCGCGCGCCTACATTTGCGACGAGTGCGTGGGCGTCTGCAACTCGATCCTCGAAGACGATCGCGTCGACCGGCCGGTGGCCGGAGCCCAGCAACTGCCCAAGCCCTCGGAAGTGAAAGAATTTCTCGATCAATATGTGATCGGCCAGGACAAAACCAAGAAGAAGCTGGCCGTCGCCGTATACAACCATTACAAGCGCATCCACATGACCCGCCAGCGCACCGGCGACGTGGAGCTGACCAAGTCGAACATCCTGCTGATCGGCCCGACCGGAACCGGCAAGACGCTCATGGCCCAGAGCCTGGCGCGCATGCTCGACGTTCCCTTCGCCATCGCCGACGCCACCACGCTGACCGAGGCCGGCTACGTGGGCGAGGACGTGGAAAACATCATCCTGCGCCTGCTGCAGAACGCCGAGGGCGATGTGACGCGCGCGCAGCAGGGCATCATCTACATCGACGAAGTCGATAAGATTTGCCGCAAGGACGAGAACCCCTCGATCACGCGCGACGTCTCCGGCGAGGGCGTGCAGCAGGCGCTGCTCAAGATCCTCG
>CAZRND010000028.1:0-18880 GCA_964601345.1 uncultured Acidobacteriota bacterium
TTACAGAAAATTGGGCGTTGGGTTGCGTCCTCTACGGGAGGCTCACGGGAGGGCGCGCGTTTCCCGGGGACTCGGCTTCCGACTGCATCGCCGCGCTTCTCACCCGTGAGCCCGATTGGGCGGCGCTGCCCGCCGGCAGTCCCGAGGATGCGCTGCGCCGCTGTCTGCAGAAGGACCTGCAGCAGAGGATTCGGGCGATCGGCGATATGCGCTGGATGCTGCATCAGAGCGGACGACCGTCGTCACTTTCAAAACCGCGCGTCAAGCTTCATTGGATCTGGCCGGCGACGGCCGCCCTTCTGTTGCTCGCGGCGGGCGGTGCTTTGCTGGTCATGAGATCGCGGAAACCGGCGGGTATTCCGCGCCTCGAGTACACGCAGCTCACGAATTTCGCGGACTCAGTGGTTGCTCCGTCCCTTTCTCCCGACGGGAGAATGCTCGCCTTCATCCGCAGTGAAAACACCTTCGTCGGTCCCGGCGAGGTTTATGCCAAGCTGCTTCCGGACGGCGAACCCGTACAACTCACACACGACGGACTTCCCAAGATGGGTCCAACCACTTTTTCTCAGGATGGCGCGCGGATCGCCTACTCCGTCCGCACCACGGAGGCGTGGACCGTCCCGGCCTTGGGCGGCGAGCCGGCTCAAATGTTGAACAACGCCGGAGGAATGACCTGGACCGATCAAGGTCCGGGGCCTCGCCGCGTGATGTTCTCGAAGTCAACCGGCGAGAGCATCCAGATGGGCATTTACACCGCCACGGAGAGCCGCGCCGAAGAACGCAAAGTGTACCTGCCCGCGGACATCTACGGCATGGCCCACCGTTCCTTCCTTTCGCCGGACCACCGTTCCGTGCTTCTCGTCGAAATGGATTTGGGCGGATGGTTGCCCTGCCGGGAGACGCCCTTCGACGGCAGTTCGATTGGACACCCGGTGGGCCCCTCTCCCGCGCAATGCACGGATGCCGCATGGTCGCCGGACGGCAAGTGGATGTATCTCGCCGCGAACAACGGAGACGGATTTCATATCTGGCGGCAGCTCGCCTCCGGCGGCGCTCCGGAACAAATCACTTCCGGCGCGACGGAGGAACAAGGGATCGCGTTCGCGGCCGACGGACGATCATTCGTCACTTCGGTCGGAGAGAGCCAGAGCACGTTGTGGGTTCATGACGCCTCGGGAGAGCGGCAGGTGACTTCGCAAGGGTATGCTTACCTGCCCTCCTTTTCGGCCGACGGCAAACGGATGTATTACCTGCAACGCTCGCGCGCCAACCGTCACTTTGTCAGCGGCGAGCTTTGGGTAAGCGATCTTGAAACCGGAAAACGCCAGCGCCTGCTTCCCGATTTTCTGATGGAGCATTACGACGTCTCGAGCGACGGCGCCCGCATCGTCTTCGTGGCGACGGACGACTCCGGACACTTCCCCATCTGGCTGGCCACCCTCGACGGCCGAACGCCGCCGCGCCGCCTATCTTCCTTCGACGGCGTGCGCGCATTCTTTGGCGCCAAGGGAGAGGTTCTTTTCGTGGGCGGTGAAAACAGGACGGCGTTTCTCTACCGCATCCGGGAAGACGGCGGCGGATTGCAGAAACTGCTCCCCGATTCCGTAGCCTATCTCTACGATGTCTCGCCGGACGGCAAGTGGCTGGCGATCTGGATGGGCCAGGCAATCGTCCTCTATCCCGCAGCCGGCGGCGACCCCATTCCCGTCTGTAGCACGTGCGCCACCGCAGGCGATGAGAACCGCGGTCTGACGCCGTCGATGGTGAGCTGGTCGAGAGACGGAAAGTTCTTTTACGTGAATTCGGCGCGCAACACGCGCCAGACCTACGCGGTCCCGCTGGCGCGCGCGCACACGTTGCCCGCTCTTCCGAAAGACACTTCCCGGTTCGAGGAAATGAGCGAATTCGTGTCCGCAATTCGAGCGCAGAGGCTTCCGCAACCAAGGGCTTTCCCGGGACCGTCGCCTTCGCTCTACGCCTATCCGCGCGTCACGACGCATCGCAACATCTACCGAATCTCTGTCCCGGATTGATTTGGACCGAAGACAGTTTCTGTTCACGACATTCGCCGGCGCCGCGGCATTGGCGCAGAAATCCGGGCCGGAGCCGCTCCTGGACAAAGGCTTCGCTGCAGTGACCAAGATCGCCGACGGCGTCTATGCGACGATCGCGAACTCCGCTAAGGGGCAGCAATGTATTTCCAACGGCGGCGTGATCGTCGGAAGGGACGCTTCGGTGATTATCGAAGGGCACTTCCAGCCGGCCGGCGCTGCGCTGGAAATCGAGGCGGCGCGAATGATCTCCCGCGCGCCGGTTCGGGCGGCGATTGATACTCATTTCCACTTCGATCACAGCTTCGGGAACATCGGGTACGCCGAGCAGCACATCCCGATCATGGCCCACGAACGCGTGCCGGCCCTGATGAAGGAACAATACGGGGATTTGAAAGGCGTGGACAAATCCGGCCAAATTGCCGCGATTCGACAGAAACTCGAGGCCGCGGCGACCGCGGATGACAAGAAGCATCTGGAGTCGGATCTGAACGCCACGCAATGGATGTGCGATGCGATCGACGCCGTCAAGCTCTCGTATCCTGGCGAATTGCTGAAGGCTTCCGACCTGCCGAGGAAGATCGATCTGGGCGGGCTGACCGCCGTCATCGAATTCCATCCAGGCCACAGCCCGACCGACTTGATCATCCGCGTGCCGGATCGCGATGTCGTCTTCACCGGAGATTTGGTCTTCAACCATTCTTATCCGGTCTGCATTAGCGCCGACATGCCCGCCTGGCGCAAGGTGCTCGACAAGATCACGGGATACGGCCGGGGCATGCGCATCATTCCCGGACACGGTGCACTGTGCGAAGTCGAGACGGTCCGCGAGCTCGCCGATCTGCTGGATGATCTGCGTTCTCACGCGGAGAGGATGAAGCGCGGGGGAGCGTCAGCGGAGGAAGCCGCGCGGCGATACCTTGTGCCGCCGCGCTTCGAGTCCTTCCGCATTTCCTCGTGGGGTTGGACCGTAGGCGCCGCCATCCGCGGCTGGTACGGAGGGCCGGCAACCGCGTGAATTGTCCCGCTGTCAAAAATACACATGAGTATTTTTGACATCAGGCAAAAATACATGGGGAGACACGGAAGCAGATCGCGGGCTGCGCTATCTCAAGGCGCGCTTTCCCAGGTGCGATGCCTGGCAGATTTCAGCGGTTGGCAAGAAGGACTACGTTATGCCGGAAGGCATCCGCGTCGCGCCGGCGACTCGGATGCTCTCGACGCTCGTGTAGCGACGTGAAGTATCTCCCAGTTAAAGGGCGTTCAACTTGCAATTTCACCTCAAATGCATAGAATACGCTTGCATATCTCAAGGCGCGTGAGGAGGCGACCATGCCAGGCCCCGACCTTCGGCCCCTGACTTTCGGCCAACTGCTGGATCAAAGTTTTGCCATGTACCGCAAGAACTTTCGGGTTCTGGCGGGCATCGCGATTGTGCCGGCGGCGGCCACGATTCCCTGGACCTTGAGCGGACGCTTCATACCTTCCGGGCAGGCGAATGGGGGAAATGCGGCCGTATTCCTCGGTTCCCTGCTCTTCTTTTTTGGGTTCATGGCCGTTTACTACATTTTCTTTTTCATCGCCCTGGGAGCCATGTCTTTCGCGGTCTCAGACCTTTATCTCGGCCGGAGCACCTCGGCGGGCGAGGCCTTTCAAAAGGTGCGCAGCCGGATCGGCAGTCTCCTGCATCTTTGGTTTGCCATCTTCCTGCGGATGTTCGGTTGTGCGATCACGATCATCCTGATGCCGGTGGCGTTTCTGATGTACTTCTGGTATTCATTCTCGGTAGCGGTCCTGCTCTTCGAAGGTGTTCCGGTGGGTCAGGCACTCAAGCGCAGCCGGCTGCTGACCAAGGGCATTCGTGATCGCATCTTTGTCATTGGTCTGCTCGTCGGGATCATCAGTTATGTGATCGCGCTGGTCTGCCAAGTGCCGCTCGTTTTGCTGCAAGCCTCGCTCGTGCCGCGAGGACAAATGGCCCCGCTCTGGATGGACGTGCTGCTCGCCGTGGGCAGCGCAGCGGCCGGCGCCGTGACCACACCGCTCTTCATGATCTCGATCACTCTTCTTTACTACAACACCCGGATTGTTCGGGAAGGCTACGACTTGCAACTGCTGATGGAGCGATTAGGGCCCGAGAGCGTACCGGCCACCTGATGCGCGCACTTCTGCTACTCCTGTGCGTCGTCGCGTTGCCGGCCGAGCCGCAAGCGCCGGCCCCACCGCTCGATTTGCCGGCCTTTCGCGCCGAACTGGATCGCTGGTCGGCGGCGATGACTCGTCTGGAGAGCAATCCGCAAGGGGCTGGGAAGCTTCGACGCCGTCTTCCGAGCCGGTGGATCGTTGCCGTTCCGGGCCAGCAATGGAGCGTGCCAACCGCGTGGCTAGACAATGATCTGAAGCTGATCGAGCAAGACCCAACGGCGGCGCGCTTGCTGCCCCAGGACAAAGCTTACCTGCAACAGTTGGGCGCCGCCGCGGATGAGGCCTCGCAATTGTCGTCGGCGCCCAGGTTGGATGGCAGCGCGAAGCTTTCCGAGATTCTGCAGCGTCCCGAGTTCCTGCTCGCAGACCGCGAGACATGGATGGGCCGGCTGATACGGAGGGCCGCCGCCTGGGTGATCGAAGCGCTCCGCTTCTTCCTTAGCCTGGGCAGCGTGTCGCGGACACCGGATGTATCCGGCATATTCTCCTGGATTCTGCTGGGCGCGCTGGCTTGCGCGTCGTTGTTTTTCCTGCGACGCCACTTTCTTGCGTCAAAACAAGCGGTGGGCGCCTCCGCCGCGGCGATTCCGCACGCCCGTCGCCGGTGGCAGGAGTTCGCTCTCCTGTCCATCAACGCCGCTGACACGGGGGACTACCGGTCCGCGATCCGCTATGCGTACTGGGCGGGCGTTTATCGTCTGGAGGAACTCGGGGCGTGGCAGGTCGAGCGTCACCGCACTCATCGCGAGTATTTGCGACTGCTGCCGCGGGACTCCCCCCAGCAAGTCCCGTTGTCCGCGATCACGCAACGTTTTGAGCTTTCCTGGTATGGAGGAGAGGCGGCCACCGCCGATCAATTCCAAATGGTCGCCCAACAATTGGAGAACCTCGGATGCCTGTTGCCGGCTCATCCAACGACAGCAAATTCGTAATCGGCGCAGCGATCTCTCTCGCCGTGTTTACCGCCCTCGGCGTGTTTGCCGGCCCGCAGCAGGAGAGATTTCCTCCTTACTCCAGTTATTCGTCGCGTCGAGATGGCGTCCGGGCCGCGTATCTGCTGCTTTCCGAACTTGGCTATCAGGTCGAACGATGGGACGGCCAGCTCAGCGACCTCCCACCGGAACCGGGCGTTTTGCTGGTTGTCGCTGAGCCGTCGATTCCAGGATCCAAGCTCGGCAGACAGGCGGAGAGGGAGGCCCTGCAGTCGTTTCTTTCCAAAGGAGGACGCGTGCTGCTCACTGGCGCGGAAGCCCGGCGGCTCTTGCCGGACGTCTTCAACGAATATAACGTCCTGACAGCGGGCAAGATCCCAGCGGTGGTTCCGAGCACACTTACCTGGCGGGCGCCCGAGATTGAGTTGGGGACGGTACCCGCGTGGCCTGAGAAGGGCACGCATCCGATGGCTCACTACGCCAGCGAGCGGGGAGCCGCGGTGGTAAGCTACGCTGTTGGTCAGGGAGAAGTAATCTGGTGGGCCGATAGCGGCATCCTGACCAACGCCGGCCTTCCCAAAGCAAGCAACGTGCAACTGCTTCTAAACTCCGTCGGTCCACGCGAAGGAGGCAGGATCCTCTGGGACGAGCATTTCCACGGTTCAAGAAGGAGCGCGCTGGCGTACTTTGGGGGGACGCCCGCGAAATGGCTGGTTTTACAGTTTGTGGCTCTCTTCGCCGCCGCGCTCATCACGTTCGGGCGAAGGCATGGATCCCTGCTGGTCTTGAAACCAGCCGGGTCGCGCCTCTCCCCGCTGGAGTTCGTGGAGACGATCGGGGATTTGTACCAACGCAAACGCGCCGCGCCGGAAGCGCTGGAAAGCGCCTTTCACCGTTTCCGATTCCTGTTGCTGCGACGGCTCGGATTGAGTCCGACGGCGACCGCCCAAGCGGCCGCGGCCGCCGCGGCAGAGCGTTGGACGTACCGCAATCCGGCCTTCCTGGAAATGCTCACTCGGTGTGAGAGCGCGCTGAGGGTTCACGACGTCACCGAACGGGACGCCCTGCGGCTCATTGGCGAAATGCATCGGTATACACTGCATTGGCGGTTATCCGAAAAGGCGCGCGGAGAATAGTCATGACGGAGCAGGCGCGGGAATTTGCGACCCATATCAACGAGGAGCTGGGCCGCGTCATTGTCGGGCAACGCGACGCGATCCGTCAGGTGGTGGCCGTACTGTTGTGCGGCGGGCACGCCTTGCTCGAAGGCGTCCCGGGAATCGCCAAGACGCTCACCGTGAAGGCGCTCGCGAACATTTGCGGCTTGAAGTTTCTGCGAGTCCAGTGCGCCCCTGACCTGATGCCCGCCGATATCACCGGGGGCAGCGTATACAACATGACCACGGCCAGCTTCCGCCTGCACCAGGGACCAGTCTTCACCGATCTCCTCTTGGTAGATGAAGTGAATCGCATGCCGCCACGCACCCAGGCTGCCCTGCTCGAATGCATGGAAGAGCGGCAGGTGACGATTGACGGGACGAGTCATCCCTTGTCGCCCTGCTTCTCGGTCTTTGCTACTCAGAATCCCGTGGAGTTCGAGGGCACGTATCCCCTGCCCGAAGCGCAACTGGACCGTTTCCTGTTCAAGATCCGCATGGACTATCCCGTCCTCGAGGAAGAGTCCGAGATTCTGAACCGGCATCAAGCCGGATTCAACGCCCGCGACCTCGCCGCTCTGGGATTGCGCCCCATTGCCGCAGGACTGCTGGATGCCGCGCGCGGCGAGGCGGCGCGGGTACGCGTCGAGCCGGAGTTGATGCGTTACATTGCGACCATCGTGCGCCGCACGCGCGACTGGCCGGCACTCAGCCTGGGCGGAAGTCCCCGAGCCAGCGTCGGCCTCCTGCAAGCTGCCAAGGTGGCCGCTGCCGTCGACGGCCGCGACTACGTGATTCCCGACGATGTCCAAGGCATGGCGCCGCCGATCTTGCGGCATCGTCTTGTGGTGCGTCCCGAGTCCGATCTGGAAGGCGTGACGCCGGACCGCGTTGTGACCGAAGTTCTCCAACAAGTCGAAGTCCCCAAACTCTCGACATCATGACGCCGGCCCCTCTGGTTCCGGAGACCCGCACGGCGCGGTGCCGCGACGCCCGGCGTTTCCCCGCCGCCTTTGGCTCGCGCTTCTTCCTCGCTCTTTTGCTGGGAACCGCGTGGCTGGGACCGGCGTGGTTTGAGCCGCGCTTCGCTCTCTTCATGCTGGCCTGGGATGCGCTGGTGCTGCTGGCCTGGCTGGCCGACTATCGCAGCCTCCCAAAGCCGGATCTGTTGGAGGTTACCCGCGAATGGCCCGAGCCAGTGTCGCTCGATTCGGAAAGCGTCGTGGTGCTGCGCGTGGAGAATCGTGCTGCCATCGCAGTGCGAGCCGAGGTGATGGATACTGTGCCCCAAGACTGGCGATCCGAAGTCCCTCGGGCAGAAATGGCCATTTCGCCCTCGAAAGCCGCGGAACACCGCTACAGGATTCTTCCGAAACAACGAGGCGACGCTCTAGCCGGCGAGGTCTATCTTCGACTCCGCAGCGCCCGGCTCCTCGCGGAGCGCTGGGTCACCGCCGAGCTGCCCCAGACCGTTCGTGTGTATCCGAATCTGCGTGAATCGCGGAAGCTATCTCTGTATCTGATCCGCAGCCGGCAAATCCACATGGAGCGCCGTCTGCGGCAACGTCGCGGACAGGGACGGGAGTTTGACAGCCTGCGCGACTATCAACCCGGCGATGAAAAACGCAGCATCTGCTGGACGGCCACCGCGCGGCGGGCGCGCCTGGTGACCAAAACCTATCAACACGAGCGCTGTCAGGCGGTCTATCTCGTGCTGGATGCCGGACGCCTGATGCTGGCGCGCTCCGCGGACAACGCCTTCGTGACGAAACTGGATCACGCCGCGAGCGCCGCGCTGGCGCTGGCACACGTGGCCCTGCTCTCCGGCGACCGCACCGGCCTGTTGGCCTACGGAAGAACGTTGCAAGCCCGCGTGCCGGCGGCCCGCGGAAGCGGGCAGTTGCGCGCGATGCTGGATCGCCTGGCCGTGCTGCGGGGAGAGCTTTCCGAGGCGGCCCACTCCATGGCCGCCGATTGCCTGCTGGCCACGCAGAGCCAGCGGAGCCTGGTGCTCTGGCTCACCGACCTCGCGGAAACCGCCGCAACACCGGAGGTGATCGAGGCCGCCAGCCGGGTCGCCGGCCGACATTTGGTGGTGTTCGTGGCGATCGGTCAGCCCCAGTTGCGGCAACTGGCATCGAAAGAGCCGCGCACGCGCGCGGAAATGTATCGTTACGCTGCGGCGCTGGAGATGATCCAGCGTCGCGAAGCCCTGCTCGGAAGCCTTCGAGCGCGCGGCGCTCGGGTCTTGGAGCTCAATCCCGACGCGTTGGCGCCTGCGGTTGTCAACGAATACCTGCGCATCAAGGAGCGGGGTCTGTTGTAGAAGGGCCCAGCCACGTCAAGTAGAGATAGAACAGCACTGCCACGATGGCCGCGACCAGAAACTTAACTTTCGCAGGCAGATCCGACGGCGAAAAGAATCCCTCGATCAGTCCCGCCACCACGAGAAGGGGAATGGCGCCTAACGCCAGGCGGACACCTTGGCCGCCGTAATGTTGCAGAGCGTCGCTGCGAGACATCAGTCCGGGAAAGAGGAGGCCGCGGGCAATCAGCAGTCCGGCGCCTCCCGCAATGAAAATCGCCGGCAGTTCAAGGACTCCATGCGGCGCCACGAAGGACCAGAGATCGCCGCTCATTCCGGCCTGCCAGCAGGCCGCGCCGATCACGCCTAGAAGCAGGCCATTGGTAAGCATCATGTAGACCGTTCCGACCACGGTGAACCCCACGGCAAAGCTGGTCAAACAGACTGTGAGATTGTTGGTCATGATCGCGCTCGAAGCCAGCGGCTGCAAGGTCACGATCGAGTGGGTCCACATCCGGCGACGGGCAATTGTGTCGGCCATCTGGTCGCCAAGAAAGAAGCGGGAGAAACCCGGATCTGCCAGGCAGGCCAACGACCCAATGAAAGTTCCCATGAGAAACAGCGCGAAGGCCGCGGCGCTGTAGGGCAAAGTGGCGCGGAAGATACGTGGGAAACGATCGCGGTAGAAATGCCAGATGCCGGAGGAGCGAGCCCGGCGACCCAAGTAAATCAGGTTGTGAGTGCGTCCGAGCAAGTGGTTCAAGTAGCCGGCGAGACGTTGATTGCGAGGATCTTCGCGCACCGTGGCCAGATCGGCGGCCAATTGACGATACAATAGGCCGGTCTCGCGAAGTTCTCGTGCTGTTAGGGAGGCTAAGCCCCTCCCGGCCGACTGCCGAAGGATTTCCTCCAGACGGTCCCAGTAAGGCTTGCGCTTCTTCGACCAGGTGCCGAGATTCATGAACGAATCGTCCGAAGAGAAGATTAGCATTGAAACGCCCGAACAGATCCAAGTGGAGTTTCCCTTGGCCGGAATCGGGAGCCGTTTCCTAGCCCTGGTTACGGATACCGTCTTTCAGCTAGTGGTTGGATTCGTTCTGTTCATGACCGTGCTGATCGTCTCGTCCTCAATCCAGAGGTCCGGGAGCACCTGGCTGGCTGCGATGCTCTTGGGTGGTTCGTTCGTGATCCAGTTTGGGTATTTCGCGTTTTTCGAGGCGATCTGGCGCGGCCAGACTCCGGGCAAGCGGCGGGAGAACCTGCGTGTCATCAAGGATGACGGCAGCCCAATCACGGTCTTCGACGCTGTGGCGCGAAACCTGCTTCGAATCGTGGACAGCCTGCCGGGCTTCTACGCCGTGGGAATCGTAAGCGTGTTTTGCAGCGGCAAGAACAAGCGGTTGGGGGATTTTCTCGCAGGGACGATTGTTGTCCACGACCAACCCATCGAGCGGTCGTCCAGCTTGCCCTTTCGTACCTCGGCGGCTGCGCCGGCGGCCGGCGGAGGCAGCGGGAGCGATCCGCGGATTACGGAGGAGCAGTTCCAGTTATTGGAGACTTACTTGGCGCGCCGCTACGAGTTGGAGACGAACCTTCGGTACAAGCTCCGCGGACAAATCATGGAACGCATGGCCGCCGTTATGGAAGTCGCCGAAGAGGATCGCCAGGATCCTGATTCATTCATCGAGCGACTCGTTGGGAACTATCGAAACCGTTCCTAGGCCGATTCGACGCCGGTCCAGCCCGGCGGGGCGCCGTTCCCGAGGAAGTACGCGGCGCGTTTAAGATACAGCTTGGACGCCACATCGTCCGGGCAAGCGCGGGAAACCAGGTCGAACTTCACCGCGGCATCCGCGAATTGCTTCTGGTAGTAGAGCTTCAATCCTTCTTCGAAATCTCCCATCGTTTCGAGCTTCCGGTCGGAATTCCCTTTTCCATCCGGATCGAAGATCTCATGGACGCGGATGACCTTCTCTTTGCCTTTCACCTGCATGATCCCCAGAAAGCGATGCAGATAGCTCCCTGCGTCCTGCAGCGCCTCGAGCACTTCCTCGCTTGCCAGGATATCCACGCCGTAAAGCTTGGTGAGGGACTCCATGCGCGATGCCGTGTTCACGGCATCGGCAATCACCGTCGCCTGGAAGCGGTCCTCGGCCCCGATAATTCCCAGCATCAGGCTGCCCGTGTGCAGGCCGGTCCCGGTTCGCAGGCCGGGCTGGCCGAGCTCTTCCAAATGCTCGCTGAAAGACTTCACTTCTCGCACCGCTTCCACCGCGCTGCGGAGCGCATCGTCGGCCGACACCGGGAACAAGGACATGACGGCGTCCCCGATGTATTTGTCGATGAAGCCGCGGTTCTTGTGGACCAGAGGAGCGACGCGGCTCAGGTAGACATTCAGAAAGTCGAAATTCACCTGCGGCGACCGGGCTTCCGAAAGAGTCGTGAAGTTGCGGATGTCGCTGAACATCACGGTCATGCTCTTGTTCGTGTGGTCGCCCAGACGCACTTCCAGAACCGAGTCTTTTTTCAGCAGGCTGATGAACTCCATGGGAACGAAGCGCTGGTAAGCAACGTTGAGTTCCACCAACTGGGCCGTGCGGACGCGGACGCGTTCCTCAAGCTCGTCGTTGAGCCGTTTCAGTTCCCGCTGGAGCCGGCACAGATTGACGTGAGCGTTTACACGGGCCATCACTTCTTCCGACTGGAAGGGCTTGGCCACGTAATCCACGCCGCCGGCCTTGAAGCCCTTCACCTTGTCTTCGAGCTCCGCGCGAGCGCTGAGGAAGATCACCGGAACGCCGGCGAGCGTCTCCATCGCCTTCATGCGGGCGCAGACCTCGTACCCGTCCATGCCGGGCATGTTGACGTCCAACAGGACCAGGTCGGGCGCGGAGCGACGCATTGCCGCGAGAGCGCGCTGGCCATCCGGAGCGACGCGGATGCGGAACCCGTGCCCACGGAGCAGTTCCCCCAGAGTCTCGAGGTTCGCCGCCGTGTCGTCCACGATCAGGATATCGGCAACCGGCATCACGTCCATCATGTTCCTCCTTCTGCAGCCAGCAAACGAGCGAGTCCCTTGAAGTCGTAGGCGGCGCAGAGTTCCAGCAAGGCGCGCGACGCATCTGGGAATACGCCTGAGAGCGAGCGGGCTTGGCCTTCCAGTTCCCCGATGTCGCCCGCCTCGAGCGCCGAGCGCATCGCCGCAACCAGACCGGCCGGCAGCGCGGCGACGTCCACCGACTTGCGGCGTTCGGGCGCAACGGAGTCTCCGCAAGCGTCGCGAATCGCCGCCACCAGGCGGGTCAATTCCTCGTCCATGCGCGCGGTCACTGCCTTGAGTTCGTCCCCTGGCCGGCCATCTCGAAGAGCGTTTTCGAGTGCTCCGGCGCGATTCTGAAGCTTGACGGCTCCCAGCGTGCCGGAGAGACCTTTGACCGAGTGGGCGATTCGCTCCGCCTCCGTCAGGTTCCCTGCCTCGACGTGAGCCGTCGCCGCGGCTCCGGACGAAGCGGTCTCACCGTAGGCAAACTTCCGGATGATCCGTTCGAAGAGGGATCGTTTTCCGAGAAACTTGGTCACAGAACCTTGCACGTCGAGACCCTCGATGCAATCGAGCCCGGGCGTCGCGCCTGTTTCGGTCGCGGCCTTCACTTCGTTAGTCAGCGGCGCGGCGCTTCGCTGCCGAGCAGGAATCCATTTCTTGAGCTTGCTGAAAAGATCCACCGGATCGATGGGCTTGGCGATGTAATCGTTCATGCCCGCCTGCCGGCAACGTTCCCGATCTCCTTCCATCGCGTTCGCCGTCATGGCCAGGATCGGTAGCGTGGAGAACTTGCTCTCGCTGCGAATCGTGCGGCTCGCCGTCTCGCCGTCCATCACAGGCATTTGCATGTCCATGAGCACGATGTCGTAGGTTTGATCGCCGAGCTTGCTGACCGCGGATTCTCCGTTTGGCGCGACCTCGACGATGAATCCTTCGGCGCTCAGGAGTTCGGTGGCGACCTGTTGGTTCAGCTCGTTGTCTTCCACCAGGAGGATGCGCGCGCCTTTCACAGACGAGAGGTCCGGAATCCCGGCGGAGGCCGACGGGTCCGCTTCCCGATCGCTCACCGTCCCTCCGAGCACCTGGATGATCGTGTCGAACAAGAGCGAAGGGCTCACCGGCTTCACCAGCGTCATGGCGATGCCCGCTTCGGCGGCATCCTTCAGAACCTCGCCTCGTCCGTAGGCCGTGACAATCACAAAATGCGGCTGCTGCTTGAGCGGCTGCGCGCCGATCCGCCGCGCCGTCTCGATGCCGTTCATACCCGGCGGCATATGCCAGTCGAGGAACACTACCTCGTAGGGGTCGGACGCGGCCTTGACGACCGCCTCCACGGCTTGCTCTCCCGAGGCGACGGCGTCCACACGAAACGTCATGCTGGCGAGCATCTCCGACAGGACTTCCCGGGCATTGACTCTGTCGTCGACGACGAGGACGCGCCTGTTTCTGAGATCGGGCTCCGGCATCCGCTTCCGCTCGCGCTCGACACCTCGCCCGAGGCGCGCCGTAAACCAGAAGGTGCTTCCCACACCTGGCTTGCTCCGGACACCTACCTCGCCGCCCATGAGTTCACAGAGCCGCTTCGAGATGGCCAGGCCCAGACCTGTGCCGCCGTATTTTCGCGAAGTCGATGTATCGGCCTGCTGGAACGACTGGAAAAGCTTCGCTTGCTCCGTCTCGGTGAGCCCGATGCCCGTGTCTTCCACTTCGAACCGCACCAGGAGGTCGTGGCCCGATTCCTCGACCACCTTCACGCGAACGACAATCTCGCCGGCTTCGGTGAACTTCGCCGCGTTGCTCAGGAAGTTGATGATGATCTGTCCGATGCGCAGCGGATCGCCCCGGAGCGCACGCGGCGCGCTCGGGTCGACCCGGAAGCTGAGGTCGAGCCCTTTTTCCGTGACCTTCTCGCCGACGATGACCGCCACATTGTCGAGAACGCGGTCGAGATCGAAGTCCACGGCCTCCAGAGCCAGCTTTCCGGCCTCGATCTTGGAGTAGTCCAGGATGTCGTTAATGATCCCCAGCAGGTGATTGCCGGAGCTCTGGATCTTGTGCACGTAATCTCTCTGCCTTCGATCGAGATTCGTGCGCAAGGCCAGGTGAGCCATCCCGATGATGGCGCTCATGGGCGTGCGGATTTCGTGACTCATGTTCGCCAGGAAGTCGGCCTTGGCCTGCGCTGCAGCCTGGGCAGCGTCCCTGGCTACCTCGAGCTCGGCCTGCAACATCTTCAACTCGTCGATGTCTATGTGGACGCCGACGACGCGGACGGGCCGCCCTTGCGCGTCCCGCTCTTCGGGAGTCTTCCCCGCCGAAAGAATCCACTTGTAACTGCCGTCGGCTGCGCGAACACGGTGTTCCGCGCGGTACACTTCCGTTTCGCCGGCCAAGTGCCGTTGAATCGTATCGAGCGTGCGGTCCCGATCCTCGGGATGAAGCAGCTCGGGCCACGCGGCCAGACCGCCGCGGAGGCGGGTCCACTTCTCATCCGTTTCGCGAAGACCCAGGTGTCCATAGCCGAGTTGGGTCTCGAAGATTCTATTGACGAGGATCTCGCCCGTCTGCGTGGAGCAATCCCAATAACCCAAGTTCGCTCCGGCCGCAGCCGACTCGAGCCGTTCCTCGCTCTTCTTCAGTTCCGCCTCGACGCGCTTCAGATGGGTTACGTCCACGAACCAGACGAGCATGCCCTGTTTGCCCTCGTACTCCGTCTTCAGATAGGTGGCCAGAATGTTGCGAACCTCGCCGTCCGCGCCGCGCGCCCGAAATTCGTAGTCCCGGACCACGCCGCTCTCTTGCAGCCTCTTGACGATCGCTTCCCGGTCGGAGGGGTTGACGTAGAACGGAAGCGTCGAGTCGCCAACGTTGAGCCCCGAGAGCTCCTGGAAGCGAGGATTGGAAAACCGCACGGTCGCGTCCGAGGCGATTCCCACACCGACGGGGCTGGTGTCGAGAATCGTCCGGAGCCGGTCGCGTTCGGCGTCAACGGCCTGCTTGGCCCGTTTCTGTTCGGTGATGTCCCTGGTAACCACGACAGCGTGCGTCACCACGCCGCCTTGATGCGCATAAGGGAAGACATTCACGTCGCAGGTTCGCTTCCCGATGCGCGGGAATTCCACGACCGCCTCTTGGGAGATGACTTCGCCGGTGAAGCAACGTTCCAGCAAGGGCCGGATCGAATCGAATTCGCCTTTTCCCCACACTTTATCTACTCGCGCGCCCACCGACTCTTTGCGGGAACGGCCCATGACCGAGCACCAGGAGTCGTTCACGGCCTCGTACGTGAAATCGCGGTTGATCACCGTCATCAGGTCGCGAACGGTGTTGGCCATGAATTCGTATTGAAGCGCTTCGGCATGAGCGTCCGTGAGCCGCTTCAGATGCTCCTCGCGGCTGCGCGTCAGTTCCTGGGCCTGTTCATGCTCACGCGCGCGAGCGGCGACGAGGCTCTCCTGCGTGGCGGCCAGCCATCCGAGCACGCTTTGTTGCTCGCCCGGCTGCACTGGAATGGCGGACGAAAAGTCTCCAACGCCGATCTTGGTGATATGGGCATAGACGTCGTCGACGCCCCCGCCGAGCGTGGCACGCATGGCGGCATAGGTGCGCCACAACATCAGTATCAGTTCCACGCCGAACGCCAGGAGCAGCCAGCGCATGGCGGTGGCGCGTCCGGCGGCAGCGTCAACGGCCGAGAGTGTACGCTGGTCCACCAGGACGATGAATTCGTCGATCGGCTTCATGATGCCGATCTTGGCCTGCATGTATCGCTCGTCAAACAGCATCTGGCGGGCTCGCTCCCGGTTGGCCTCTGCCGCAGGGCCGGTGGATTCGGACAGACGCATCGCTTCGAATTCAAGCGTCGTCAGCCCGTCGGAGTTTCTCTTGGCCTCTTCGAGTTTCCGGAATTCTTCCTCTGTGAACCCAGCCTGTCGCATCAATTCCAGCAGCGCGACGGATTGCCGGCCCGGGGGACGCGGAAGGGCGCCGCCGGGCACGACCAAGTCCCAATAAATTCGCCAATATTCTTCGGGCCGGGCCTTCGCTCCGTTGCGAATATCGAGAATGTCCTGGTAATACTTTTTGTAAACCGGATCCCGCGTCACCGCGTAGGATCGGACCATCCGCGTCAAGTCCTGCGAAGACTGGCGCAGCTCGTCAGCCAGTTGGATGGACCGGTAGCGGAGTTGGTTGGCTTGCACCACTTCCGCCTCGGCCCGGATATAGAGAGCCAGGGTGATGGTCGCAAGGACAACCAGACCTGCCGATATCAGCAGGTTTCGGGAAAATCGCGTGACGTTATTCGGCGAAATCCTGGCGCGAAGAGATTTCCAGAGGCTCATCTTGCCCCACCCGAGGCATCGTCCCTTGGGATTCTAGCCTCGGGTTGAGGGGCAAGCAATAGCGCTGGGCTATTTTACGGGTTTACCGGCGCCGGTAGGAGAATCCGAACGAGAAGCCGGAGCGCGGATAGTAGTAGCCCGGTCGGACCACAACTACCGGTGGTGGCGGGGGTGGAGCCGGTACATATGCGTATCCATCCCAGTAGTAGCCGTAGGGAGCGTATGCCGTCGGATAAGCAGGCGGTCCCCAATATCCGGCAATATAGACTCCGCCGCTATAGCGGGCTGGGTGCCAGACTCTTCCATGACCCCATCCACGGCCATGACCCGGATCGGCAAACGCGGGTATAGCCAGCACAAACAACGCTAAGACACTTACCAACACCAGTTTCTTAGTCATAGCGTCCTCCTGCCCCTAGAGACGAACCGGGGCAAGCCTTGGTTTCACATAGAATAAGGGCTTGTTCCTGCTAGAAGTTATCGCTTGTTCCCTCGACGATGCCCGAGCCGCGGAAGCGGGCGGCGCCAACCGCCTGGAGATCTGCTCCCGGCTAGACCTCGATGGACTCACGCCTCCGCGTGCGATGGTCGAGGCGGTTGTGCGGTCGGTTGCGATCCCTATCCGGGTCATGGTTCGCACGAAGCGCGCGGGCTTGGATGAAGTTTGCCGGAGTGTCGCCGAGTTGGCCGACTTGCCGATTCAAGGATTGGTGTGCGGATTCCTCGACGCCGCCGGCCACCTGGACTTTGCCGCGCTCGATACGGTGCTCACCCGCGCGCCGTCTCACTGGGCCTTGACCATACACCGCGCGTTCGATCACGCCCTGGGCGAAGTCGAGGAGAAATACGATGCGGTGCGCCAGCACGGGCGGGCCGACAGGATCCTGTCGAGCGGACCTTATCTTCGCACCGGCGAACGCCCAGCCTTCATCGCCGGTGGAGGAATCACTGCCGAGAATCTCCCGAAGTGCATCGCCGAATCCGGTTGCCGCGAGTTCCACATGGGCCGGGCTGCGCGCGTCTCTCACGATGCGACTGCGCCGGTCGAGGAAGGCAAAGTGCGGCGCCTTCGGGCTATACTCGATGCATGAATCTTCCGAGCGCTCCCCTGACACTCGAGGGAGCATCCCTATTGCATCAGATGTTTCAGGTTCGCTGGGCGGCCTGGAAGCAGTTGTCCGAAACGCGCCAGAAGCAGGTCGTCACGGAAGCCGCGGCGGCCTTCGCGGAGACCAAAAAGAGCGCTCTCTTTTCTCTTCTCGGCCATAAGGGCGACCTTCTCATCCTGCATTTTCGCGACTCCTTCGATCAGCTCAATGACGCCGAGCTCCGGATCAAGCATCTGGAATTAGCCGATTACCTCGAGCCGACGACTTCCTACGTGTCGGTGGTGGAACTGGGGCTCTACGAGTCCACGGTCAAGATGCACGCCACACTCAGCGAGAGAGGCATCGCCCCGGCTAGCGCGGAGTGGAATCAGGAAACGGCCATGGTGATCGAGCAGCAGCAGAAGGCGATGCGGCCGCGACTCTGGCCCGACATTCCGCCGAACCGTTATCTCTGCTTCTATCCCATGGACAAGAAGCGCGGCGAAACCAAGAACTGGTATGAGCTGCCGATCGGCGACCGCCAGCGATTGATGCACGAGCACGGCTTGATCGGCCGGCGCTACGCCGGCGAGGTCAAGCAGATCATCTCCGGCTCGATCGGATTCGATGACTGGGAATGGGGCGTCGATCTGTTTGCCGACGATCCGCTGGTGTTCAAGAAGCTGATCTACGAGATGCGCTTCGACGAAGCCAGCGCCGCGTACGCCTTGTTCGGGAAATTCTATGTTGGTTTGCGCTTCGCGCCCCAGGAGATCGGAACGCTGCTCAGCGGGCATGTGCCGCCGGTTACTTGATCCCAGCAAGAAACTTCGCCAGTCGCGGGTAGTATTCCTTCGCTGACAGCATGTAGATTCCGTTGTGCCCGCCGGTCTTGAACCACTCGCATTCCTTGGGCGCGGCCGCCGCGGCGCAAAGCTTTTGTCCCATGGCGAAGGGAATCACCTCGTCATCGGAGGCGTGAAGGATCAGCTTCGGGACGGCGATCTTCTGGACCTTCTCCAGATTGTCGAATTTCGATCGCATGAACCAGCGCGCCGGAAAGTGCGGAACGACGAGCGAAGACATGTCCGCCGCGCTCGTAAAGCTCGACTGCACGATGAGGCCGCCGCACTTGACTCTCGACGCCATCTCGCAGGCCACGGCGCCTCCGAGCGATTCGCCCATGATCACCACCTTCTCGGGCTTGGCTCGCTGCACCAGCCAGTCGTACGCTGCTTGCGCGTCGGCGTAGACGCCCTGCTCGTCCGGCTTGCCCTCGCTCTTTCCGTAGCCGCGATAGTCAATCAGCAGGACGTTGGCCGGCAGGTTGCGCAGGCCCAGGAGCCAGTCGCGCCGGTCTTCGAGATTCCCGGCATTGCCGTGGAACCAAAGCAGCGTCACGGTAGCTGCGGGATTCGTGACGTACCAGCCGTGAATCTTGAGGTGATCTGAAGTGGTCAGAACAACGTCTTCGCCCGGCGTTCGACCCACGCCGTCTTTGCTGGGAAAGAAGATCAGGGAGTTCTCGAAGAACATGAGCGCTCCTCCAATGGCGAGAAACGAAAGCACGCCGGCGGCGGCAGCCACCCAGAGAAGACGCATTACGGACTCCGGTTCTATCGCTCTATCGTAACTTTTTCCAGCTTCACTTGCTGCTTGTTGCGGGCAATCTTACCGACCAGATCCAGGCCCTCGGTTACCTGCCCGAAGATGGTATTTTTGCGGTTGGTGGTCGTTGTCGGCACTCCGGGTGGAA
>CAZRND010000028.1:18890-24514 GCA_964601345.1 uncultured Acidobacteriota bacterium
TGGTTTGTGCTGGGAAATTTTTCGGGCCGGTTCAGGGCCTCGGGTTACCGGCCCGAAGATGGTGTGTTTGCGGTTGGGGTGCGGTGTCGGGACTTCGGTGATGAAGAACTGGCTGCCGTTGGTGTTGGGACCAGCGTTGGCCATCGCCAGGCGTCCTGGCCGGTCGAAGGAGAGACCAGACGCGAACTCGTCCTCGAAGCGGTAGCCGGGTCCGCCCATGCCGTTGCCCATGGGATCGCCGCCTTGGATCATGAAATCCTGAATCACGCGATGAAAGACCGTCCCGCTATAGAGCGGACCGCTTCCCTTTCCGCCGCTGTTGGGGTTGGTCCATTCCTTGGTGCCCTCCGCGAGCCCCGTGAAATTAGCCACGGTCTTCGGCGCTTCCTTCTCAAAAAGGTCGCAGACGATGTTGCCCATCGATGTGTGGAAGGTCGCCTTCATTTCTCTTTCACCCGCTGGATCGCGACCCGGACCAGTTTCACCCGGTCGGAGGTGCGGGCAATCTTGCCCACAAGTTCCTGGCCGTCGATGACTTGCCCGAAGATCGTGTGGTGCATGTCAAGGTGAGGCGTCGGGACCTCAGTGATGAAGAACTGGCTGCCGTTCGTACCCGGTCCCGAGTTGGCCATCGCCAGGCGCCCCGGAACGTCGAACTTGAGCGTTGGCACAAATTCGTCTTCGAATTTGTAGCCCGGATTCCCGCTGCCCGTCCCGAGCGGATCGCCGCCCTGGATCATAAAATTCGGGATCACGCGGTGAAACACCGTGCCGCTATAGAGGGGCGTCTTCGTCTTCTTGACGCCGGAGGCGGGATCGGTCCAATCCTTGGTGCCCTCGGCAAGGCCGATGAAGTTGGCTACGGTCTTGGGCGCTTCCTTAGGGAAGAGCTTGCAGACAATGTCGCCCATGGATGTGTGGAAGATCGCGTACGTTCCAGGCTCCCGCTCGGTGAAAACTTCTTCCGCCACGGCAGCGGCCTTCTGTTCCGCTTTAGGAGCCGCTTTAGGCGCCGCTTTTTTAGGGGCTTGGGCCAGAGCCAGAATCGTGACTACAGACAATAGAAATGCCAGTCGCTTCATTCTCTCCTCCAACTTTTATGATATCAGTGCCCCGCGATTTTCTCCACCTGTTCCATCACGCGCAGCAGGTTTCCGCCGAGGATTTTCTTCAAATCGTCCTCGCTGTAGCCGCGGCGCATCAGCTCGGCGGTGAGCGCGGGCAGCAGGTTTACGCCTTCGAGGCCGCGCGGCATGCGGGCGCCGTCAAAGTCCGATCCGATGCCGATGTGATTCACGCCTACCAGTTTCTTGACGTGATCGATGTGGTCGGCCACCGTGCTGATTCCGGGGCGCGGCAGGCGGGCCTCGTAGGAAGCTTCGTACTTGCGTTTCTCCTCGGCCAGGCGGGCCGGATCACCCTTGAGCTGCTCGTTGAGGCGGGATTCCTCGCGGTCGATCTCCGCGCTGATCTTGTTGTAAGCGTCGCGGTAGTTCTGATCGAGAAATCCCTCGTGAAAATTGATCTGCATGACGCCGCCATTCTTCGCCAGGGCCCGGATCATGTCGTCCGTCATGTTGCGCGGAACGTCGCAAATGGCTCTGCACGACGAGTGACTGGCGATGACCGGAGCGCGCGTCGCGGCGAGGGTGTCGTAAAAGGTTTTGTCGGAGACGTGGGAAATATCCACCATCATGCCGAGCTGGTTCATGCGGGCGACCACTTGGCGCCCGAAATCGGTGAGACCGTTGTGGCGCGGCGTGTCGGTGGAAGCATCGGCCCAGTTGTTGTTCTGCGCCCAGGTGAGCGTCATGTATCGGACGCCCAGGCGGTGAAGAACGTTCAGCGTGCCCAGGTTGTCCTCGATGGCGTGACCGCCCTCGAGCCCCATGAGCGCGGCGACTTTCCCGAGTTTGTTCAGGCGCCGGATGTCGGCGACGGTGCGCGCCATCTCGATCTGCCCCGGATAGCGCTCGACCGCCGCATATACGGCGTCGATCTGTGCCAGGGCGCGCGCCAAAAAGTTCGGCGCGAACTTGGGCTCGACCCAGATCGAAAAGAACTCGGCGGACAGGCCGCCTTCGCGCATCCGCGGGAGATCGACATGACCGTCCGGCTGGCGCTTGCCCAGGTCCATATGCTCGTCGAGCAGGCGCTGTGTAGTGTCGGCGTGCGTATCGATGACGATGGTCCGCCGGTGCAGGTCGAGGGCTTTCTTCAAGGCGTCGGCGTCGGTAAGAAGTGCGAGCATAATGAGCAAGAACATGCGCAATTGTGCTCTGCGGCGGGAGGGAGAGTCAAGGAAGGTGGTAGCCGTGGTATTGTGACGATCTTCTCCGAAGCCTTCGATCAAGGTAGGCGCTTCGTTTTGACAATCACCCTTGATCTGTACGGTATAAGCGTACATACTAGTGAGGAGGCCGATGACACTCGCGGGTTTTAGCCACAAGGGGCTGAAGCAGCTTTACGAGGACGGCAACGCGAGAGGCGTTCCCTCGGAGATGGTCGATAAGCTGCGGAAGCTTCTGCTAGCCCTCGAAACGGCGGATGACCTCGGCCAGGTCAGTCGGTTTCCGGGATGGAAGTTGCATCCGCTCAAAGGCTCGCTGAGGGGCTTCTGGAGCCTGACCGTCACGGGAAACTGGCGTTTGATCTTCCAGTACAACGGGGAGACGAACACTGCGAGCGAAGTCGACTTGATCGATTATCACTAGGAGTTTTTCGATGCCCATGAAGAATCCGCCCCACCCGGGAGACTTGATCAGAACGGAAATCATCGAGGCGCTCGGCCTGTCAGTCACGAAGGCCGCAGAGGTTCTCAAGGTGCGACGCGCCACGCTCTCCGACTTGCTGCATGGGAAGGCCGCGCTTACGCCGGAGATGGCCCTACGCATCGAAAAAGCGTTCGGCCCCGACATGGACCATCTCCTCCGAATGCAGCTCGCGTACGACGTAGCAAGGACGCGCCTTCACTCCAGGGACATTGCCGTCAAGCAGTACGTGCCGGCATAAGCTGCCTCCTTTCGCCGGTTACGCGCGTATGGTAATAGTACGGAAATGAGGTTCGCTGCGATTCCGATCCTGATGTTGGCGGCTGCTTCAGCGGCGAGCCAGTCGCCCGCCGACCTGCTCGGCAGGGCGGCGGCGGCGTTCGAGCGCAATCGCCAAAACGAAAAGCACTGGAACTGGACGACGACCGAGCGTCGCGAAGTCGTCGACAGATCGGGAAAAGTCGTACAACCGCTGCCGGGCACCACCATCGAATCCGTCATCCGCGCTGATGGCAAGCGTTGCACGGAGATTCTGTCCTGGAGCGACGGAACGAAGCCCTTCGAATCGGACGGCCAGCGCGATACGCACTGCGGCGGAACCGACGAAACGTCCTTTCAATTGGCGGAGTTGTTCCATGCGGCGCACGTTAAGCGGGCGAGCACGCCCGGCCGCGGCGTTGCCCTGGCGATCCAGCGCGACAAGTCGCTGCTCAACGCGCGTGATCCGGGCGCGCGCTGCGCGGCATCGATCGAGGCGACAATCTGGCTCGATCCGGCAACGTCGTTTCCGATGCATCTCGAAGGACGTGTCGTCGAGACGGGATGCGAAGGCACAGTGCGCACGGAACTTCACTACGGCGAGGAGCAGCCGCGACAATCCTTCCGCCAGATGTTACGCAAAGGCACTGCGTTTCGGATCGAGTACGCTTTGCAAAAGGACAAGTTCGGCCAAGCCGATCGCGACTACTGGATCGCCGTCGAGCAGCACTGGACGCGTCCTTTCCGGGAAGATGCGAGTGGGTTGGTCTATTGGAACCGCCGTTTCGACGTCGATCGGCGGATTCCGAACCGCTCCCTGGTGCTCGACTCGCGCACCGAAGCCCGCGAATTTGGCGCGACATCGGAGTTAAAGCCCGTACCTTGAGGCGTTAAGAGTGGTGGGCGGTCACAGGCTCGAACTGTGGACCTCCTGCTTGTAAGGCAGGCGCTCTAACCGGCTGAGCTAACCGCCCGGGGCGCTTTACCAATCTTAACCCTATCGCCGCCCGACCCCAAAAGAAAACGCTTGCATTTGATTTTTGGCGGGCGTATAACGTAGATACCCACCAAGCGGGGGGACAGGACATCTCGCCTAGCTAGACTTGACCGCGTCCTGTCCCCCGCCCTAAACTTCCAAGTGATGATCAGCGGCGACCTAATCCGTCTGAAGAATCTTGTAGACGATTGCCTTCGCTTGGCCAAGGTCATCCAGCGCGATGCCGAGCGGTTACCGGCGGAGGAGTTCGCTCACCTCGAAGAGTACTTGCAAACCTCCGCGCCGCAATTCAAGGACATTCTCAAGCGCCCGGATGGACCGAATCTCAAGATCGTCAACCGACAGGGCTTCAGTCTGATCGAGCTTCTGATGGTCGCGGCCCTCCTCATGATCATTCTGGGACTGACGTTGCCCAATCTGCTTCGGGCCCGCTTCAAAGCCAACGAGACCAGCGCCGTCGGCGCGATGAAGGTGATCTACGGCGCTGAAAATCGCTATGCCGCCGTCTACAACAGCTTCAGCCCCGATCTCACCAGCTTGGGACCGCCGACCGCCGGCGCCCCGCCGGACAACACCGCCGCGGACTATGTAGATACCGTGCTGGCCGGCCGCGTTGCCGGCAATCCCCTCCGGTTCGTGAAGTCGGGATACCAGTTCACGTACACGTCGGTAGGAGCCTATCCTGCCGTGCGTCAGTTTTTCCTCGCCGCAGATCCGGTGGCCAGAGGCAGCACCGGCGAACGCTCCTTCTGGATGGACCAGACCGGGGTTATCCACTACAATTCCTCGGCCGCGGCGACGATTAACGACACCCCGTTGATCTAGATGTGGTAGACTGCTCGCTCATGACTTTCCCGGCAAAGCATCATCATCACGCCCAGCTACATAGCCGGGTTGCCGTCTGATTCCGTCATCAAACAAAAAGGAACAGGAGCCCGGCCCAAACAGCCGGGCTTTTTTATTGATTCTATGCAACTCGATTTCGGCAAACTCAATGGGCTCGTACCAGCCGTGGTGCAGGACGCGGCCACGCGCGAGGTGCTCATGGTCGGCTTCATGAACGAAGCGGCCTTCCGCCAGACGATGGATACCGGTTACGCCACATTTTTCAGCCGCACTCGGAACAAGCTCTGGATGAAGGGCGAAACCAGCGGTCATCGCCTCGCCGTGCGCGAAGTGCGCGTCGATTGCGACAACGATTCGCTGGTCCTGCTGGCCGAGCAGTCCGGCCCGGCAACCTGCCACGAGGGCTACCGCAGTTGCTTCTTCCGCCGCATCGCGAACGGCGAGGCAGTCGTCTTTGCGGAGAAGGCATCATGAAACTCCGGCTCGGAATCCCCAAGGGCAGCTTGCAGGAGGCGACGGTCGATCTCTTCCGCCGCGCCGGTTTCAACATCAACGTCAGCGACCGTTCCTACTTCCCGTCAGCCGACGACGAAGAGCTCGAATGCATGCTGATCCGCGCGCAGGAAATGTCACGCTACGTGGAGGACGGCATCCTCGATGCCGGCCTCACCGGGCTCGACTGGATCGAGGAGAACCAGTCGGACGTCGTGGAGGTCGCCGACCTGATTTACGCCAAGCAGAGCTTCGGCAAG
>CAZRND010000029.1:0-24314 GCA_964601345.1 uncultured Acidobacteriota bacterium
GAGTTGCTGCGCGGCGAGAAGTCGCGGCATGCTGTCCACGAGCCCGCGGACGCCCGGCCCGCCGTAGGGACGACCGAAGTCCTGCACGCGAACTTTCCCCGCCCGCGCGCTCAGAGATACGGTGTGCAGGCCGGAGAAATCCATCGGTTCCACTCGGTATTGGCTCATGTTGGGAGCGTACAACATCAGCGTGCTATGATGAAAGATCAACCCTGCCCGTCATGTATATTTTGGGGATTAACGCGTATCACGGCGACGCCGCCGCCGTGCTGCTGAAGGACGGAGAAATCTCTGTCGCGCTCGAAGAGGAGCGTCTCAATCGCGTCAAACACTCCGCCGGATTCCCTGCCCTCGCCGTGCGCGCATGCCTGGACCACGCCGGCATCGATATCGGCGACGTCGATCACATCGCCATCGCGCGTTCGCCTCGCGCTCACCTGCTCGAGAAGATGCGCTTCGTCCTCAAGGAGGGGCTGGCGTTTTCGCGCCTTACGCGGGAGCGATTGAAAAACGCGGCGCGCGTGCGGAGCCTGAAGGAAGAGATCGCCGCCGCGCTGAACGTCGAGGCGAAATCCATCCGCGCCCGCCAGCACAACGTGGAGCACCATCTGGCGCACATGGCCAGCGCCTTTCTAGTCTCCGATTTTGAAGACGCCGCGATCCTCTCGATCGACGGCTTCGGCGACTTCCGCAGCACTATGGTCGGCTACGGCCGCGACCGCCGCATCGACGTTCTCGACAGCGTCGCCTTCCCGCATTCGCTCGGGATTCTTTACACCATGGTGACGCAATTTCTCGGCTTCCCGCACTATGGCGACGAGGGCAAAGTCATGGGCCTGGCGCCTTACGGCAACTCCGCCGATTACATCGACCGGATGCGGAAGATCGTCCATTTGGGAAACGCGCGCAACGGCAAGCCGCTTTTTGAGCTCGACCTCGATTATTTCAGCCACCACACCGGGGGAGTCTCGATGGTGTGGGATAAAGGCTATCCCGAGATCGAGCGAGTCTACGCCGACAAAATGGCCGAGGTCTTCGGCACGCCAAGGCAGAAGGGAGAGAAGCTCGAACAGAAGCACTCCGACATCGCTGCCGCTCTGCAGCAGGTTTTGGAAGAGGGCATTCTGCACGTGGCCGCCAAGCTTTGGGAAAAAACCAAATGCGATCGCCTGGCGATGGCCGGAGGCGTGGCCTTCAACAGCGTGGCCAACGGCAAGATTCTGACGAACACAAAATTCCGCGACCTCTACGTGCAACCTGCCGCGGGCGACGCCGGCACAGCGCTCGGCGCGGCTTTCCATGTCCAGCATTCCGTGCTCGGCCGGCCACGCAAGTGCCGGATGCGCGATGCGTATCTCGGCCCGGCGTATTCCGATCGGCAGATCACCTCCACGCTCGACCGCTTCAAGCTTGCCTACACCAAGCCGCAGAATCTCGAAGCCGCAACGGCGGCCCACCTCGCCAACGGCAAGATCGTCGGATGGTTTCAAGGACGCGCGGAGTTCGGCCCGCGGGCCCTCGGCAACCGCAGCATCCTGGCCGATCCGCGCCGCGCGGAAATGAAGGACCTGCTCAACGCGCGCATCAAGCGGCGCGAGTCCTTCCGTCCCTTCGCTCCGGCGATTCTCGAAGAGCATACCGCCGAGTGGTTCGAACATACTTACTCGTCGCCGTTCATGCTCCTGGTCTTCAAATTCCGGGAGGGAAAGCGGGCGCTCGTGCCTGCCGTCTGCCACGTGGATCATACCGGGCGACTACAAACGGTTTCGCGTGAAATCCAGCCGCGCTACTGGACTTTGATCGATGAATTCCGCAAACTGACCGGCGTTCCCATTGTGCTGAACACTTCGTTCAATGAGGACGAACCGATGGTCTGCTCGCCCGAAGACGCAATCGAGTGCTTCCAGAGCACGCACATGGACGTTCTGGTGCTGGGCGACTACATGGTGTTGAACGCATGATCGACATTCATTGCCACGTGCTGCCCGGCATCGACGACGGCGCGCCGGACATGGAGACGTCGCTGGCGATGTGCCGCGCGGCGAAGGCTGAAGGCGTGACGCACATTGTCGGCACGCCGCACTGCAGCGGCGAATATGAGTTCAATGCCGAGAACAACGCCCTGCTGCGGGCGGAGCTGCAGGCGGCTTGCGGTCCCCACCCCGTCCTGCTGACCGGATGCGATTTCCATCTCGACGACATCAATCTGGAGTTGCTCGATCTGGGCCCCGAGAAGTTCACCATCGCCCAGAAGAATCATCTGCTGGTGGAGAACAGCAACTTCAGCCTGCCGCCGAACCTCGAGCAGTTGTTCTTCGACCTGCGCTGCAAAGGGATTATTCCGGTGCTGACGCATCCGGAACGGAACCCGATCTGGCAGCGCAAGCCCGATCTCCTGCGCCGCGTCGCGCAGCAAGACACCGTGGTGCAGATCACTGCGGGCTCGATCACTGGGCGCTTCGGCAAGGTCCCGCAGAAGGCCGCCCTCGACTGGTTGAGAGAAGGGCTGGTCCACGTGGTTGCTTCGGACGCGCACAACATGAAAGGCCGCCCTCTCAAGCTCCGGGAAGCCTTCGATCGAGTCGCCAAGGAGGTCAGCCCCGAAGTCGCGGAACTGCTCTTCGTCTACAACCCGAAGAGCATCATCGAAGGCGGCGCCATCCAGCATCCTCCCGCTCCCAAGAAGCGCCGCTGGGGATTGTTTTAGATGCCGTATTGCAATACGGTACAGAATACGGTATCCTCAGAGCATGAGATCGACACTGCGCAAGGTGACCGTCATGTTGCCGGAAGACCTCGTAAGGCGAGCGACCCGCGCTTCGGGGCTCGGACTTACTCCAACGATCCGAAAGGGCCTGGAGTCCATAGCTGCGGCCGAAGCATATGACGGCCTACTCCGCCTTCGTGGCAAGCTGAAACTGAATTTGAATGTAGACGAACTGAGGCAGGACCGCTGATTGGTCTGCGCGGATACAAATTCTTGGATTGCCTTCCTGGCGGGGTCTGCCGGTCCAGACGTGGACCGAATCCAAGATGCTCTAAGAGGGCGGTTCCTCGCAATGGCTCCCGCAGTCTTGGCGGAGTTGCTGAGTGCTCCCACTGTAACGACAGAAGCCGAGACGTTCTTTTTGCAGATTCCTCTGCTCCCGCTCACTGAAGGCTACTGGATTCGCGTCGGAAGGCTTCGCCGACGCCTGCTAGCGAAAGGCTACAAACCGCGGCTGGTGGACACGCTGATTGCCCAATCATGCCTCGATCATGGAGCGCCGCTCCTCACTCGTGATCGCGACTTTTCGGCCTTCGCCAAGCATGCAGAGTTGATGCTCCTCTAACCCTCTACAGCTCCCGGCCGATCCAGACCACTTCGCCCTTGACGATCTCCAGGATGTCGCGGTCTACGAGCGAAATTGTGCGCGGCGAGAAGCCGCGGTTTTGCATGTTCTCCGGCATCACGACGAGTTCCGACCCCACAATCTCGCAGCGCTTCACCGTGCCGCCGTCCTCCAGACTCAAGGCGTAGATGCCGGTCATGCGCGGATTCCTTCGCCGCTCAGCGGACTGGTCCAGCAGCAACAGGTCGTTCGGCTGGATGGTGGGCAGCATTGAGATCTCTCCCGGCCCGACCTTGACCAGAATCGGATCGGTGTAGCGCTTCAGAAATTCGCTCGTGAAGGCGCGGCTGCCCGTCCAGACCGCCTCCATCGGGAACGGTTGCCCGGCGGCAATCCGCCCCTTCAGTACGGGCGCCTCGCGAAAACGGGAGTCCTTGAACTCGCGCTGCGGCGCCCGCGGTCGCAGTTCTTCGGGCGAAAGCAGGTCCGTAATTTCCAAACCCAGGCGGTGCAGGGCGACGTCCGCTACCTGCGGCGTCATCTGCCGCACTCCGCTCAGCAGGTTGTGCATGTGCGCGGGCGAGAGCCGCAGATGGCGGGCCAGCGCGCTATTAGTCATTTCGCCGCGGCGCACACGGCCGCGCAAATGCTCCAGAAGGCGGCGCTCGAGGGCGGCGAAATTCATGCCAATTATGTTGGCCCAGCGCGTCGTTGCGTGTCAAGCAAGAATCTATTTTCTATGTGAAAATATCTATTGACAAGTATGTTTCATACTGCTATCTTTCTCTTGACTTCGATTTTTATTCGCCTGGAGGCAGCTATGAAATGGACCCGGCAAGAGACCGCTACTGCCGCGTGGAGCGACTGTCCGCGGTGCTCCGGATTGGGACACCTGTCGAACCGCGTGATCTGCTCCTGCGTCTACCGGCATGTCTTCCGTGCCTGTCATCGCGCCTTCCGCCGGTGCGTCTTGGCTGATCCTCATAGCCGCACGGTCAGCTTTGAGCGCACCAGCCACGCCGTGGACCGAAGCCTCACTTGGGTTCGGCGTAACGAGGACTTTTGCGCCGATTTCCAGGCTGCCGGCTATCGAGCTCTGCCGGCGCACCTTTGGCCGGTATTCCGTTTTTATCACCTCTTGGGAGCCTCGGTCAGCCTGGTGGCCCGGCGCCTGGGGATTCAGGAGTCCAACCTCAGAAGCGTGATCTACGACGTCGAGGCCCTGGTTGGCCGTGAGATCGCCCATGTGAAGCCTTACAGCCTCTATCCTCCTTACGATTACCTGCATTCCGGCTTCGGCCAAGAGGAAGCTGCAAATGCAACAGACTCGTTTCCAGTCACTTGCGAAAAAATCGCAAAATGACACTTTTTGTCGTATATTTTTATTTGGTTTATTTTCAATCATCCCCAGACCTGACCCCCTTTACCCCCCGGGATGTTCTGATAGTCTGAAATTAGGATGAGTCGTGACGGGACCTTAACAGAGGCGCTCAGCGCCGACCGTAAACGAGAGATCCTGCATTCCGCGATCGACTTGGTGGCGAAACGAATCGAGAAAGAAGAGATTTCCACAACCTTGGCCGACCTGATCCGGCTTCTGGAACTCGAAGCTGAGCTGGGCCGCGAATCCGAGGATCGGGAGATTATTGGCTCTTGGGTAGACCATCCGCAAAGGACCGTCAACCCCTAGCGCGTCCCAACTACAACGTCAGCTACGCACCGCTTCCCTCGCAGGAGCGATTCCATCGCTCCGCGGCGCGGTTCAAGGCCTTCTGCGGTCCCGTTGGGACCGGCAAGAGCAAGGCCCTGTGCCAGGAAGCGATCCGTCTGACGGTGCAGAATGCCGGACGCCTGGGATTGATCGGAGCGCCGACGTTTCCGATGCTCCGCGACTCGACGCAGCGCCAGTTCCTGGAGATTTGCGAAGAGTCCGGCCTGGGCTACGAGTTTCACCGCGAAGAGAATCGCATCCAGTTGTTCAAGTCCGGGTCGGAGATCCTGTTCCGCTCGCTCGATAACTTCGAACGGCTCCGCGGTCCGAACCTGGCCTGGTTCGGCGTGGATGAGTTGACGTACACGGAGCCGGACGCGTGGCTGCGTCTCGAAGCGCGCTTGCGCGATCCCAAGGCCCGGCGCCTCTGCGGATTCGGCGTCTTCACGCCCAAGGGCTTCGATTGGGTGTACCGGAAGTTTCAGGCCGACCGGCGACCCGGCTACGAGTTGATCGTCGCCAAGCCGTTCGAGAACAAACACGTGCTCCAAAACGTTCCCGATTTCTATGAGCGTCTGAAGCAATCGTACGATCCGCTCTTTTACGAGCAGGAAGCGCTGGGACAATTCGTCAACGTGCGGCAGGGCCGCGCTTACTACGCGTTCTCGCGCGCTGCGAACATCCGCGAAGGCGAAGTCGACCCGGCGCTGCCACTGATCTGGACTTGGGATTTCAACCTGACACCGATGAGCTCTTTGATCTGCCAGCAACGGCCCTCGGGCGAAGTGCACGTGATCGACGAGATTGTGCTGCCGACCTCGTCGACTCCCGAGGTGTGCCGCGAGTTCAGGGCCCGCTACGGAGAGCGGCCGCGCCGCGCAAATCCGCGCCTCCTACTCTATGGAGACGCATCTGGAGGCACTGCGCATACCGTGACCGGCACGTCCGATTACTACTTGATCCGGCAGTTCTTCCGCAGTGTCCCGTATTTCCGCCTGGAGATGCGCGTTCCGGCCGCCAATCCTCCGGTGCGCGAACGCATCAACGCCGTCAACGGCCGGCTGCAGAACGCCGCCGGCGGGCGCTCGCTCTTCGTGCATCCGCGATGCAAGGAGCTGATCCAGGACCTCGAGCAAGTCGGCTACAAGCCCGGCAGCTCGCAGCTCGATAAGGAAAGCGATCCGGCGCGCTCGCACACGTCGGACGCGCTCGGCTACTACATCTGGCACGAGTTTCGTCCGGCGGAACCGATTGGCGAACGTTCCGAGCGGTTGATCTAACGATTGAGCTGGGGCAACCTCTATGTCCTCTTTACCGATTGAGATTCTCGAGCGGGAACATCCCGAGTACTCGGCCCAGAAAGAAATGTGGCAGCGCTACCGGGACTTCTACGCGGGCGGCGAGCTGATGCGCTTGAACGCGCAAAAGTATCTGCCCAAGCGCCAGAAAGAACCCGCCGAGGTCTACTACGAGCGATTGTCGCGCGTCTTTTATCTCAACTACGTGGGATCGATCATTGACTGGTACGCAGCCACGCTGCTGCGGACCGAGCCGATGCTGGAAATCGGGAACGGCGCGAACCCGCAGGAAGCCTTCTACAACCATTTTCTTGACGACTGCGACCTGGCCGGCACGGACTTCGTCGAGTTCTTCCGCAAGGCCTTCCTGCAAGCGTTGATCTACCAGCAATCGTTCGTGCTGGTGGACTTCCCGCGCGTCGAGCCGCCCGGCGGCGGATTCTTCCAGACCAGCGCCGAAGAGGACGCTCTCGGCAAGTCGCGTTCCTACCTGGTGAATTACACGCCGCTCGATATTCCGAACTGGAAGCTCGATGCGGCCGGCAACTTCGACTGGCTGGTGTTGCGATCGAGCCAGCGCTTCCAGCCGTCATTCGATTCCGAAGAGGAGACCGAGCGCGACACCTGGACCTTCTTCGACCGTCACGGATACCGGAAGTATCAGCTCGACCACGAGCCGAAGAAGCGGCCGCGGCCGCGCGCGGAAGTTCCGCTGGTCGAATCCGGACGTCACGCGCTCAGCGCCGTGGGGCGCGTTCCGGTGGTCACGCTGAACGTGAGCGACGGCCTCTGGCTCGCCAACAAGGCCGTCCTGTTGCAGCAGGAGCACTTCAACAAGTCGAACGCGCTGGCTTGGGCGCTGCACATGGGCCTGTTCGCGATGCCGGTGATTTACTCCGAACGCGACTGGCACCAGGTGGTGGGCGAGAGCTACTACATCCAGCTCGGGCCGGGCGATCGCTTCGGCTGGACCGAGCCCGAAGGCAAGGTCTACAACATCGCGCAGACGAACCTCGACTCGCTGAAGGACGAGATTTATCGCGTCTGCTACCTGATGACCCAGTCCGGCGGACGCGAGGCGCAGAACCTGGGGCAGTCGGGCGTCAGCAAGCAGCGCGACCACAGCGTCACCCACGAAGTCCTGCGCGCCTACGGCGACGTTTTGAAGGACGCCATGAAGAACACCTTGCGCATGGTCGCCGCGGCGCGCCAGGACGATCTCACCGTGGACGTGAAGGGCCTGGACCAGTTCGATATTCGCGATCTGTCCGCCGAATTGAGCGAGGCCGCGCAAATGAATCAACTGGTGCAGTCGTCGCCGACGTTTCACAAGGAGCTGCAAAAGCGCCTGGCTCTCAAATATCTGGATGATTCCGAGCCGGGCCTGAAGAACCAAATCGTCCGGGAAATCGAAACCTCATGAATCCTGAAACCGAAAAGAAAGAAACGCCGGGCGCCGCGCCGGACCTCTCCCGTCTCATCGAGCAGACCGTGGAGCACGCCTTGACGGCGTTCTCCGAACGCGCCCGCGCGGCGGCGCCCGATCCGGGCGAGACGGTTCTCGCTTCGGAGCTCTCGCAGGAACGCAAGAAACGCGAGCAGCTCGAGAAGCGCGTGAACGAACTGGTGGAAGAAGGCAAGCGGGCCCGCGAGATGGCCGAGCAGGCCGACCGCTTCGCCGCCATCAAGAGCGAGCTGCAGCAGCTTGGAGTGGCCAAAGTGGAACTGGCCTTCCGCGCCGTCCGCGACGAAATCCGCCGCAGTGACGACGGCAAGCTCTACGTTCCCACCGAGGAAGGCAATGTTCCCCTGCGCGACCACTTGACGCAGTGGGTGGCCGCCAACCCGGAATTTAAACCCGCCCGCATCGCCGGCGGCGCCGGCTCCTCCCCCTCCAGGAGCAGCGCCGCCGGTCCCTCCTCGTTCGAGCTCGAGCGCATCCGCCCGGGCATGAGCGCGGAGGATCGCGAGCGCGCCCGCCTGGAGATCGCGCGCCTGGCAGGCCACGCCCTCGGAGGGAATTCGCTCTAACACAAACAAGGAGAATCAATGCCAGCTATTACTTCTACGAACGTCGCGCAGGCCATCGTCAAACTGGTGGCGGCCGACGCCCTGCCGGCTCTGGTCGGCAACCTGGTGATGGGCAACCTGGTGAATCGCAACTACGAACCGGTCCTGGCCCAGGCCGGTGACACCGTCAACATTCCCATTTCCCCGTCTCTGACGGCCAACAACATCGCGGAAGGAAGCGCGGTGACGCCGCAGAATCCGAATCTGGGCAACGCCCAGATCGTGCTCAACACGCACATCGAGGCGACCTTCCAGGTCCCCGACGTCACGAAGGTCCTGGCGGTGCCCGACCTGCTGAAAACCTACATGAATCCGGCGGTGGCCGCGATCGCCGAGAAGATCGAGACCGACCTGCTGAATCTCTACGCCGGCTTCACCTCCAACACTCCGGTCGGCACGGCGGGATCGGCGATCACCGAAGCCACCATCGACTCCGCCGAGACCGCGCTCTTCAAAGCCAAGGCTCCGGCGGGACAGCCGCGCTACCTGGTGGTCGACTCTGACGCGTACTCCGCGCTGCGGCAGATCCCGCGCTTCAGCGAGTTCCAGAATTCCGGTCAAGCCGGCGCCGATGCCCTGATCAGCGGCACCGTCGGCAAGATCAAGGACTTCCTGGTCTTCCGCTCGCAATTCGTCGCCAAGACCGGAACCACTCCGGTGAACACGCACAACGTGGGCTTCAGCCGCGATGCGTTGGGACTCGTCATCCGGCGTCTCCCGCAGCCCATCCCCGGCACCGGCGCCGTCGCCGAGTACGCCGAGCTGGGCAACTTCGGGATGCGCGTCATCATGAGCTATCAGCCGAACACGCTGGCGCAGCAGTTCACGGTTGACGTGCTCTACGGAGCGGCCGTGATCCGCAACGGCTTCGGCATCCAGGTCAACTCGTAGTCGCATGATCGATTGCGGGCAGAAGCGATTCTGCCCGCAGTCCCCCAAAATCCAATGGACCTCAAAACGTACTACCAGCGAATCCGCGAGGTTGCCGCTTCGATTTCCGGAGAGTCGGCAGTCATCGTCAGCCTGGCCACGCCCGAAGGCGGCCGCGCCGGTCTGCTGACCGAGGCGCCGAAGGAAGTCGCGGCGCGAATGGTGGCCGACGGCATCGCCGCTCTCGCCGGCGAAGAAGAGGCCGCGCGCTTCCACCAGGAAAGGCAAGTTCGCCTGGAAGACGAAGAGCGGCGAAAAGCCGCGGCGCGCATCCAGGTCAACGTGATTACCGAAGAACAAGCGCGGGCGATCCGGCCCGCGCGCAAGCCGAAAGGAAGCTAAATCATGGGCAACCAGAATCTAACCATCCTGCCTTCGACCACGGTCACAAGCGCGGGCAGCCAATCCGTGCCGCTTGACGTTTCCCTGCTCGACGAGCTGGCGGTCTACCTGATCGTCACGGCAGCCTCGGGCACGTCGCCCTCGCTCACCATCACCATTCAGGATTCGCCGGACGGAACCAACTGGGTGGACGTCTATTCTTTCCCCGCGGCCACGGCCGCGTCCGTGCTTCGCGCCGGTTGGCAGGATCTGAAATTCTGCGTGGGGCGTTATCTGCGGGTCCGGTGGCAGGTCTCAGGCACGAGCCCTTCGTTCACCTTCGCGGTGAACGTCGTCCCGGCGTCCGCCAACTGAACACCATGCTCTTCACCGACGCCATCCTGTCAACGGTCGCCGATCTCGTCGACTACGAGTCGGAGGTCCAGAACCTGGCCTCCGCCGAAGCGATCAATCTCGACACCAAGCTGCGCCTGGCGCAGAAAGAGCTGGGAATCGAGCTGCTCGCGACCAGCGTCCTTCCGGACACCAATCGCACGCGCAACGCCTTCACGCTCGACCAGGTCGCGGTGACCGATGCGCTGAAGCTCTGGCACATCTTCCACACGCTCTCCATCGTCTTTCGCGACGCCTACAACCGCAAGCTGAACGACAAGTACTTGCCCAAGTGGAATGAGTACCGCGATCTGGCGAAGACCGCGGCCGGTCAATACCAGACCATCGGCGTCGCGCTGGTGCTCGATCCGCTGGCGGCGCCGGCGGCGCCCACTTTGAGCAGCGTTGCAGGCGGCAGTCTCGCGGGCTCGCAATATTTCGCCCGCGCCACTTGGGTGAATGCCGCAGGTCAGGAGAGTGGACCATCGCAGCCTGTGGCGATAAGGCTTTGACCCGGCCACCTGCTGGGGGTCCAGGTTGCGGCGCTCCCGCCGAAGGCCGTG
The DNA here is from genome assembly GCA_964601345.1 of uncultured Acidobacteriota bacterium. Lineage (GTDB taxonomy): Bacteria > Acidobacteriota > Terriglobia > JAJPHL01 > JAJPHL01 > CAZRND01. The sequence continues at coordinate 10,619 of CAZRND010000029.1, forward strand.
GGTTGGTTTCCGTACGCATCCACCGCGGCAGGCGCAGAAACGCGTCAAACCAACACGCCGCTCGATCCGTCCGCATCGTGGACCATGCCCACCACCGGACTCGTCTCCGGCACAAGCCTGCCTTCGGGACAAGCTCCCGACGTGTTGCGCACATTGCCGCGCACACTGCAACGAGGATAGAGACACATGGCGCGAACAACTGCTGAAGCGCTCGATCGGATGCGCGATCTGCTCATTCACCCGGAAGCGGGTGTGAATGCCCAAATCGCCGGCATCGAAGCGCGCGACAGCGTCATCCTGCCGCGCGTGGCTGAGGATCAGTTCGTCCTCATGAATCTGCCGCCAGACCTGGCCGACCAGAGCCTGGACGTGACTTACCCGGCGCTCTACCTTTTCGTGGAGGAAGCTCAGAACACGAACAGCGAGAAGTTCGCTTACTTCTCGGGCTCGCTCCTCCTCGGGATCGATGTGCGGGTTACCGCCGAAGATCCGGAGGAACTGGAGTCCGCGCTCCACCGGTACGTCGAGGCGGTGCTCAACGTCTTGCAAGTTTCCCGCGGCGAATGGTCCGCCGGACTTTCTTTCAGCGGGCGGTACGCCGTCCGTTTTTCGGTCACCCGCATGGGCGGCGACAATTTCATCCAGAGCGCGCGTCTCTCGCTTCCTCTGGACCAATACGTTTCTCTCTAATCCAATGGCCTACATCTCGACCGACTTGAATCGCTTCTACGCGGCGCTCGAACCGAGCTACGGCTCGGCGCCGGCGCCCGTAGCCTCCGCCGCGTATCGCGCTCTGCGCGCGAATCTCACGCTGGTGCAGGATTACCTCGAACGCCAGGACCGCATGGGCAGCCGGACGTTCTCCGGCGTCATCGCCGGAGGGCGGCGGCACGGCACATTCGACGTCGATGCCTACCTGATTCCCGCGGGAACGGCCGGCGTCGCGCCGAACACAGGTCCTTTTTTCCAAGGAGCGTGTGGCGGCGCTCCGCTGGTCTTCAGCGGCGGACAGGCGGCCGCGGGCTGCACCACCACCAGCATCCTCTTTGGCGCGCCGCACGGCCTCGCCGTGGGACAGGCGATTGGATCCGGTGGCGAGCTTCGCTTTGTCAGCGCCGTCAACTCGGCCACGCAGGTGACGGTGAGTCCGCCGTTCAGTCAGGCGCCGGCCGCGGCGGCGGACATCACCGCGACCGTGACGTATCCGCTGGCGTCGAGCCTGCCGTCGCTGGCCTTGTTCGATTACTGGGATCCGCCGTCGGCGCAGCAGCGAATCCTTTGCGGCGCGGCGGTGAACACGATGGAGATCGACGTGACCGGCGATTTCCACCAAGTGAAGTTCACCGGACAGGGACAGAACGTCATCGATTCGATCACGTTTGCCGCGGGCCAGGGCGGGCTCAGTTCCTTCCCGACTGAACCAGCGTCGCAGACGCTTCGCGGCTCGCCGCTCGCGGGCCATATGGGACAGATCTGGCTGGGCAGTCCGGCTTCCAAGTTCGCCACGCTCTCAACCGCCAGGCTGCATCTCGAGAACGGCGTGGTGCTGCGCGGCAACGAGTTCGGCAGCAGCATTCCTCTAGCGATCGCGCCGGGCACGCGCAAAGTGACGCTCGACTTCGATGTCTTCGAGCTGGACGATGCCGCAACCCGCGCCCTCTACTCGGCCGCCGCGGCGCGCACGCCCCTGACCGCGCACCTGCAGCTCGGATCGCTGACCGGCAGCTTGTTCGCCGCTTGCTTGAACAGCCTCGTTCCGCAGATTCCTGCGTTCGATTCCGGCGAGCATCAGCTTCGCTGGTCCTTCAAAGGCTCTCGCGCCGGCGGCACGAAGGACGACGAGCTGCTCGTGGCGTTTGGATAGGTCAAATATGAATTACACAAGCATGTTTGAGAGAGAATCCGCCGCCGTGCCGGGTGTTCGCTTCCGGCTGCGGCGCATCTCGTTCGGGCGGCGCATCGAGCTCGCTCGAACACTGCGAGAGCAGCTCGAGGCGATGGATCGAGCGTTGCTGCTTCCTCCTGGCGAAGCACGCGACGCCGAAACCGCGCTGCTCGCGGCGGCCATGGACGCCGCTCACTTGCAATGGGGCCTTGCATCCATCGAAGACCTCGAGATCGACGGCGCTCCAGCCACGGCCGAGTCGCTGCTCGCCGATGGACCCGAGGCGCTCGTCACCGAGATCCTCGCGGCAATCCGCCGCGAGACCGGGCTTGACGAGGCGGAAAGAAAAAACTCCGCGCCGCCTTCCACTTCCTGCGCGCGCGAGGAGCCGGCCCTCGCGACGCCTGGGAGTGCGGCGCCTGCGTCCGAGCCGGCCTGCATCGCGGTCGCAACTGCCGGCGATTCTTCCCCGAGCTTTACCGGCCGGAGAATCGCGGCATCGTCTGGGGATGGCGCTCCGCCGCCAACGCCTCCGACTGTCTGATCCTGAACGAATGCCCGGTGAGTTACATCACGCGGGAGAGTGAATGGTGGGTGGCCGAATACGCCACCGCGCGAATCCTAAAGACTGCGCCGCTCGGCGGCGGCCTGCTTGATTGGCCGGCTCGCCTGGTGGATGCGTTCTTGTTGCTCGAAACGGAAGCCCATGCCGAAAACCCCACGTCTCCCGAGCCGGCGGTCGCGACCGCCGGTCTCCACCGGCCTGCCGGACTTGCGCGGTAACACAGCGCAGGAGCTGGCCGCCGTCATCGGCGCCATCGCGCGCGGGGGCGCGCCGCCATCGGTCTCTTCGCGCTCCGGAAATAGCGAGATCTCCCAGGCCACGACGCTACTGACGCAGGTCCTGCGCATCTTGACATTGGTGTATTCGACGCACCTCGCGAACACGGCGGCCACCACCGCTAATACCGCAGCGACGATTCAAAACAGCTCGGCGGTCGGTGTGGGCGGCGAAGGGAACGGGGAGTCGAGCGGGCTCTTCGGCGGACTCCTCAGCAGCTTTCGAGGAGTCACCAGCATTCTCTCGCTGGGATTGAGCCTCTTCGGGTTGTTCAACCGGCCGAAGCAGCCGAACTTGAACCTGACTCCGTTCGCGGGCGGGAGTCCGCTTTCGCTTGAAGTGGCGAACACGGACAACATCCTCGCCGGACTGCCTCGAGTGGATTTCTCCGCGGACGGAACGCCGCGAGCCGTGCCGGTGCAGCCTGCGACGGGCGCGGCGAGCCAGGCGCCCGTCCAGGTAACCATGAACATCAGCGCCATGGATTCGCGATCGTTCATGGACAACGCGCCCGCCATCGCCCAAGCCGTGCGCAGCGCCATGCTGAACATGCATCCGATCAATCAACTCGTGCGGGAGACTCTCTAACCTATGCCCGGCACATTCCCCCCGCTTCGCACCGCAGCCCTGGCGCAGTATCCCTTCGATCGCGCCGCGTCGTTCGCCGTCGAGGCGCTCGAGTTTCTGGACTTTAGCCGCCAGGCTTACCGCGACTCCGCGGCGGCGAAGAATCGCTGGGTCGTTTCGCTCGACGCTCTGGACGAATCGGAGATCGCCGCGTTGAAGGATTTCTTTGAGCAACAGAAGGGACGGTGGGGCACGTTCGCCTTCACTGATCCGTGGGACGGCAGCGTGCATTCGACCTGCTCATTCAGCGAAGATCGCTTCCCGCAGAAGCAAGCAGGAGAAGGCCGGCATCAGACCAGCCTGACGATATACGAACATGCCTGAAGTCTTCCCCACGCTCGCCACCTTCCCGCTCTCGCGGGAGATCCGATTTGCAACGAGGCTGAACCAGATGACCGATCTCACCGAATACCGCACGGCGGATAGCGCCGCGCCGCTCTTCCGGTGGGATCTGGCCATCGGCCCGTTGAGCGATGCGGAGGCTGCCACGGTGCGCGATTTCTTTCAGGCGCGCGGCGGCGGATACGAGAGCTTTTGCTTCTTCGACCCGCTCGACAATCTTCTGCAATGGAGCGAGGACTTCAGCCAAGCCGCGTGGCAGAAGAGCAGCCCGGCGGATTTGCAGATTTCCGGGCAGACACTGACCAACACGGGAGCATCGCCCAATGTCGTCAAGCAGACGATCGCGGTGAGCACGGCCGGGATCACGTTCACGGGATCGGTCTCGCTGAAAGCCGCCACCGCGCCCGTCACGCTCCGCTTGACCGGAGGCGCGCAGCAGACTGTCACGCCAGGGTCGGATTGGCGGCGCTTCTCGATGACGGATGGGTCGGTGACCGGCCTTGAAATCGAGATTGCCCCTGGCGCAAGCGTGGACGTTTTCGGCGCGCAGCTCGTGGCCGCGAATGGTCCGGCCAACTACATGCGCACGACGACGGTGTCCGGCGTTCATTTGAATTGCCGCTTCGATCCGTCGGTCTTCGACCATCGCGTCCTCGCGCCGAACGTAAACCACATCAAGCTGACTGTCACCGAATTGTGACCCTATGTCATCGATCGTAGTCCTCAAAGAGCAGGCCCAGGCCGAGACGCCGCTGCTGTTGTTCGACGTGACCTTCGCCGATGGCACGCAAGTCCACTGGGCCACGCATGCAATCACTTATTCGGGACAGAGCTATCAGGCGCGCGTGCTGCGGCACAACTTTTTCGAGATCCAGGCGATGAGCGAGCAAGGCATCGACCAGCTTCCGCGCATCACGCTGGTGCTGGCCAACGCCGATTCCGAAATGTCGCAGCTCAACGCTTCCAAAGGCTTCAAGGGCGCGACGGTGACAACGCGATTCCTGTTCTTCGATCTTTCGACGGGACAGGCGGCGTCCGATTCGCTCGTTCCCTTCACCGGCTACTTCAATCCCCCGGACGAGATCAACGACCTGGAGTTGAAAGTCACGGCGATCAACCGGATGAACATGCAGCGCGTGCCCCTGCCTCCGGTGAAGATCCAGAGACGCTGCCCGTGGGCTTTTCCAGCGACGTCCGACCAACGTGCCGCGGCGGCCGGCGATGTGAATTCGAAGTATTACGCCTGCGGATACTCGCCCGACATCTCCGGAGGCAGCGGCCGGTTGCAGAGCGGAGGCGCTCCGTTCACATCCTGCACTTACACGCGACAGGATTGCATCGCGCGCGGCATGTTTAGCCAGGACGAGGCGACCACGTTGGCCGCGGCAGTTTCCTCCGGCGCAACGACCGTGCAGGTTGACAGCGATATCGTCGCCGTCGGACAGACGATCGATATCGACGGGACGGCCGATCCAACCATTGGGTTTGTGAACCAGGAAGAGCGCCAAGTCACGGGCAAGACCGGTACCGGCCCTTATCAATACACGCTTTCTTCGCCGTTGACCAGGGCGCACTTGGGCGGCGCGAAGGTGGGCCGGCCAACCCGATCATTCGGAGGCATCGAATACACTCCCGAGACCGTGGACGTGCGCCCCTACGGCTCGCCCTACTTCATCAAGTCGCCAGTGCAAGGAAATCCCGCGAAGTATAACGACGCGGCGCCCATGGTTTACGGCACGGCATGGGTCGATCCACCGGTAACGGTCCTTCGCAACGACGGAAATCTCACGCGCTTGGAATGTCTTCTGTCTCTCGGGAGAATCAGCGGAATCGCGACCGTGGTGGTCAACGAGTACGAGATCCCGACGGGCGTGCCCGGCCGCGATATGACCGCGTCAGGCTGGTACAACCTCGTGACGGATGGACAACGCTACGGCGGATTCGATCTGAACTTCACCGACCACACGGGCAATCCGCAGGGCGACCCGTACGGCTCGATGGCTTATCTATTCATTGCCGTTCCCACGAAGGTGAACGACGGCAAGAGCATTCCCAATGTCCGCGTGCTCGTCCATGGCCGCTACGTCGAGACGTTCGATGCTTCCGGCAACTCGCTCGGCTACAGCTTCAGCAATAATCCCGCCTGGGTGCTGCTCGACATCCTCAAGCTCTCGCGCTGGAAGCTCGGCGATCTCGATCTTCCGAGCTTCGCGGCTGCCGCAGATTTCGCGGCCGCAACCATTCCGGCCACCGACAACCAAGGCAACGCGGTCAGCGTGCCGCGCTTCCAATGCAATCTGCTGCTGCGTCAACGGCGCACGGCGGCCGACGTGATTTTGGGTGTGCGCAACAACGCGCGGCTCTTCTTCACCTATGGCACGGACGGCAAGCTGCGTCTGAACGTCGAAAACACTCTGGCACTGCAGCAACCCGCCAAGCCCTACGGATCGAACGCGACGAGCGCGATCAGCGGCGGCTGGCCGGCATATGTCTACTCGAGTTCATCGATCCTTCGTCACTCGAACGGAGCGTCGAGCCTGCGCCTCAACTGCCGGCCCATTAGCGACACGCCGAATCGCCTGGCGTTCGAATTTCAGGACGCCTACAACGGCTATGTCCAGGACTCATTCGCCATCGACGACCTCGACGATCAGATTCTCATTGGCCAGGACATTTCGCAGACGCTAGCCGTCGACGGAATCCCGACCTACGACCAGGCGTCGCGCATCGCCAAGTTCCAGCTCGATAAATCCGTGCGCGGCAACACGTTTGTGGAATTCCAGACGAGCGTGAAGGCTCTTGGTCAGCAGGTCGGACAGATCATCACGATTACTTACGCCAAGGAAGGATGGAACGCCCGGCCCTTCCGCATCCTGCGCATCGCGCCGCAGCAGAACTTCCGCTCTGTCCTGATCACGGCGCAGGCCCATGACGACGCCTGGTACGCCGACACCAACGGACAGATCGTGCCGCCGCGGAAACGTCCGCGACAGCCGCGGCCCTATCCGCGGCCGCCCAACCCGCTCGTCGGCACGCTGCCGCGATCCGACGGCGATTTCGATTGGGACATCGCGGAATCCCACACCAGCGACGCCGACGGCGTCGGAGCCGTGGAGCTGACTGCGCCGTTTGCCGCGCCCGCAAATCAATTTTCAGCGACAACCGGCGCTCCAGCCGCAGACCTGATCGCGACCGTCTCGCCGAGCGGCGGGACGCTGCCGGGCAACACCACGCTCTATTACGCCATAACCGCCAGCGACGCAAGCAGCGGCGAATCCGCTCCCTCGTTTGCGATTGCCGCGGCCATTCCCGCGGGATCGAATACGAATCGCGTGACGCTCACGGGCCTGAGCCTCGATTCCGGAACCGCGACCTTCAGCGTGTATCGCGGCTTCTCGCCGTCGAAGATGTTCCGCATCGCCGCGAGCCAGGCGCCCGCCGCAACGTTCGACGATTCGGGCCTGGTCTCTCAGGCCGTCCCGTTGCCCGATCCGTTCTTCGACCACGCCAACTTCTACTGGAAGTTCGAGGATGAGGCCGGATGGAAGTTCGGCGGCTCGGCGGCGGCAAGTCCCGTGAAGTTTCGCGTCCCCAACCAGAAGGGCCGCGTGATCCTCGTCGAGGGTCGCGCCGCGGACGAACAGGACTCCGAATCCCTCGACGGCCTCGCCGCCGTGACCTCGTGGACGATCGGAGGCGCCGGTCCCGGCGTGTCCGACACCGCTGCTCCGCCCTCCCCGGTGCTTGGCATCAGCGTGCCCCGCAATGGAACGCTGGCGTTTACGCCGATCGGCTTCTCGACGCTCGTGAATACAGCCGGGATCTCGACAGCCACATACACGGTGAATTACATCGACGAGGTCTCGACCGTCGCGACCACGCTGACCTCGGCGGCCGGCGCCGGCGACACGACGTTGTCCGTGGCGTCCTCCGCGGGATTTGCCGCCGGGGACCTGGTAGCTCTCGACGCCGAGACCGTTCGCATCGACAGTATCGCCGGCCTGGTCTGGACCGTCACGCGCGGGCAAAAGGGAACTGCCGCCGCGTCGCACGCTTCCGGCGCAAATGCCTTCCAGCAGGCGAGCAAAGTCTTCACCTATCCCTTCGAGCTGAACTTCTTTGGATCGCAGAGCAGCTCGAACTGGCGGGCGACCGAGTCGCTGCCGAATGTCCGGATCGCCGGCGTCGAATTGCGCGTTTCGAATTCCTTCGGCGATAGCCCCACAGCCGTCCAGGAGTTTTTGTCCTTCAACTCCGACCCGGGAGCCGCGGGACATTTGCCAGGATTGCGGACCAACCGGGGCGGCCAGTTTGTCTTCCAAGTAGACGGCGTTCTGTTCATCGAATCCGCACCGACGGCTCCGCTGCCCGTGCATGCCGCCACCAGCGTTCGCGACATCTACGCGGTGGCCGGAGCAGCGCCCGCCGGTGCGCCGGTCACGGTGGTGGTGCGGCGAAATGCCGATCCCTACGCCACTGTGACCATCTCGCCGGGGCAAACCGTTTCCGGGACGGTGAGCGGCGCTTCTCTCGCGTCGCTCTTGCCCGGCGACTTGCTCAGCTTCGACGTAACCGGCGTCGGCACGGACGCGCCAGGTCAGGATTTAACCGTGGTTGTCAGGATCTAGAGACTATGGCCGAGACCATCACCAAGCTGCAACCGGATCGGACGCTCTACGTGGCCTCGTTCACGCCGAAGAGCGCCATCGGCGTCATCCATGGCGCGAGCGCATCGGGCTTCTCCGTCGGCGGGCGTTTCAATGCGCTCAGCGACAATGTGATCCTGGAATGGAATCGCGACAACGACTTCGAGCATCCCTCCATTCGCTATTTGCCGGACGGGAACTTCGCCGGGCTGACGCTCTCTTACGACTTCGCTCACAGCGGACTCGCCGATATCGCGACGGGGTTGTTTCCCTACGGCGACTTTCCTTCCCTGAACATTTACACGGGAACGCCGGAAACCCGCTACCAGATCGCGCTCAAGAACTACGCGACGCCGGTCACGGGCAGCAGTCATCTCCCTGCCTCGGCCTCGATCACGCTCGGCGGAACACTCACGACAAATGACGCGGTCGCGGTCCTGTTCTTTGGCGAGGCTTATTGGCACACGGTCACGGCGACCGACGATTTGGCGTCGGTCGTCTCCGATCTCGCGACTCAGATCAACGGCGCATCCGGCAACATGACCGCGTCATCGGCGGGGGCGGTTCTCACTCTCACAACAACGCGCAAAGGCGACGACGCCAATTTGATCCGCGGATACACGCTGGCCGTTCCCGGCGTAGGCCATCCGTCGCCCACGGAATCGTGGAGTCCGGAAACATTCCAGTGCACCGGCGGCGGTTCGCCTGCCTGGCACGTCGTCCTGCCCTTCGACTCGCTCGGCATACCGGTGTCGGACATCCGGAAGTTGCAATGGAGCCTTTCTCCGCGCTTGCCCGACTCGGCTTCGTTTTCATTCAGCGAGATGACCGCGACGTTCTCGAACTGGTCGCTCACCGGCGGCGCGACGGCGCTGAAGCGAGCCGCTCCGCGGCTGCGGTTCGAAGACGACTCTCGCGAAGTGCATCTGACCGGAACGTGGTCGCGAATCGCGGGGCAATACTCGCAGGGCGGCTACTCTGCCTCCGGCGCGGCGGGGGACCACGCGGACTTGTCATACAACTTTCCCGATACTCACGATCTTTACCTGGGAACGTACAAGGACACCTTTTCCGGCATTGCTCAAGTTACCGTCGACGGCGCGTCCCAACCGAACGTCGATCTCTACAGCGGCGCCTACAGCACCTATCGCGCCCGCGTAAGACTCGCGGCCGCGCTTGCGCCGGGCGCTCACAACGTCCGCGTCACGGTGAGCGGAGCAAAGAACGCCGCGTCGTCAGGATGGAACTGCGACGTCGACTTCTTCGAAGCCGCCGTTGCCGCCGATTGGGATTCGCCCGCCCAGTCCTATACCGACGTAGGTTTTTCCACCGACTTCGACACCGCGCACGCGTTGAGCCTCTCCCCGCAGCGGCTGGCGTGGGGAATCGACAGGCTCGGCGTCCGCGGCGAAGTCGATCACTTCATCGGCATCGGGCAATTTGCCGAACGCACCAGGGTCGGCGGCACTTTCCCGCAGCGCGTTTACAGCTTCTCGGGCAGCGCTACGCCCAATGATCAGGTTTTCCTCAACTTCGGGTCGTCCAGCGTCGGGCACTACATACAGACCGGCGACACTCTGGAAACGCTCGTCCGGGCGCTGGCCTTCAAGATCAACGAACTCTTTACCGGCATATGGGCGGCTTACGACGGACCCACGCTGACCGTTACGGTGCGCGATCCAAGCTATAGCTTCACCACCAGCGAGCAAGTCATTGGCGCGCAGACGGAGTCTATTTCTGCTTCGGGCTCGCTTACGGGCGGAGTCGTCGGGACTTGGCAGATCGATCCGTCGATCTCGCCGAAGTTGAATGTCGCGGCCCGCACGTGGCACCAGGAGTTTGTAGCGGAACTCGCCTCGCGCGGCATCGGTTGCATGTTGTCTTTCTCCGCGGAGCTGACTGATCCGCCCTCCGTGTTCGCGCAGCGCTATCCCGATGGGGCTCCGGTCTTGACCGCGAATCCCAGTACGATGACCGCGTTCCGTCCCGAAGCGCTCGACTACGGGAAGGGACTCTATCTCGAAGCGGCCCAAGCAATGTCTGCGGCCGGCGCCGTCCCGGCGCTGCAATTCGGCGAAGTGCAGTGGTGGTACTTCCCGAACGGCGCGGGGATGGGTTATTACGATAGCTATACGACCGGCCAGTTCCAGAGCCTCTTCGGCCGGCCGCTGCATGTCTTTCTCACGAACAACGACGATCCCGCCGCCTGGCCCGATGACGCGGCATTCCTGCGGAGCCAGTTGCAGTCGCATGTAGACGCCATCAAGTCTTACGTGCTGGCCGCGTATCCTTCGACGCGATTCGAAGCGCTTTGGCCGATGGATGCGAACGATCCGCCAACCCGGCGATTGAATTACTTCGTGAACCTGCCCCTCAATTGGACGCCGGCGAACTTCGACACCTTCAAGTGCGAAGCATTCGGCTACACCGGCGCCGATCACGATATGAGCAAGGCCGTGGCGGCGATCCGCTTTCCCATCGATCAGCAGGGATTCTCGCCTTCGCACTCGCGTCACATCGTCGGGCTGTTTGGCTATCCCTGGCCTTGGGAGCGCGCGTTGATACATGCCCGCCGCGCCGGGCTGGCCCTGACCAATCTCTGGGCCTACGACCAGTTCTGCTTTTTCGATCTCGCTCTGCCGCTCGCGACGGAGGCCCGGCGGGCGCAATTTGTCGGCTAACAACATTTGAGGTCCAACATGGTGAAGCTGAGAAACATCCTCATTGCTCTCTCGCTTGCTCTCTCTATCCACGCCCAGAACAAGGTAACCATCCGCGATACGCTCTACAACGCGGACGGAACCAAGGCCCAAGGCAACATCGCAGTCTCCTGGCCGGCGTTCATCTCCGCCGACGGTTTCACGATCGCCAAGGGCACACTCACGGTGCTGGTAGTGAGCGGACAGGTGAGCACTGCTCTCGTGCCGACGGCCGGAGCCATCCCGGCGGGAACCAGCTACACGGCGGTCTATTCGTTGGTCAACCGGGTCAGCTACACCGAATACTGGACGATTCCCACTACCGGTCCGGTAACGATCGCACAGATCCGAACCATGCCGGTGCCCGTGCCTACGGTGACCTTTGGCGAGCAGCAGCTCACGCTCGGCGCCGGGATGGGCGCGCTGCTGGGACTCTGGCGCCGGTCGTCAAATCCCGTAGCAACGGGCGAAGGTCAGTGCTACTGGGACACGACGATTCACACGCTGAAATGCACCGATCAGAACAACGCCTTCCACGCGATCTCGGGCGGCGGCGAGAACTACCTCAGCTCTGTCGGGCGCACGGACATCACGCAGGTCGCGCCGCCCTCATCTTCGCCGACCGTGGCGCTGGCGGGCGCCGGCGCCGGCAACGTCACGAACGGCGCGCACAACTATGCCGTCACCTTCGTCACCGCCGCGGGCGAGACGACGATGGACACGACGAACACCTGCCTCGCGCAGGTCACCGTCGCTGACAACACGACGAACGGCAAAGTTGGGCTCACGAACATCCCCACCGGCCCGGCCGGAACGACGGCCCGCAGGATCTACCGCACCGCGGTGGCGAATGTCGCTACGAACGGCTATCTCTCGTGCGGATTCCAGCAGCTCGTCGCCACGATCGCCGACAACACGACGGCGACCTACACCGACAACACGGCCGACTCCGGTCTCGGCGTGTTCATCGGGCTGAATACGACCGGGCCGTCGATCTGGTCGGGCGGCAAGCGCATGGTGAACTTCTCGGCAGCTTCCGGCCCGCTCAACGGATCGAGCAACCAGTACCCTCAGCCGAGCCTGGACTTGCAGATCGTCAACTTCATGGACCCGACCAACGGCATCGTCGCAGGCCAGATTCTGCCCGGCTCGGTCTACTACGGCGATCCAAGTTCGAAGGGCGGGATCGTCATCAACGGCCAAGCGGCCGATCCGAACTCGAGCGGCGTCGCGAGCATCAACTTCTACGGGCTCGTCCTCACCGATCAGGCCATCCTCTATCCCGCGCCGGCGTTCAACTTCAACGCCTACTACAGCGGCTCGGACAGCTACGCCAACAAGCTCGGCGCGCCGATCCTCGGCGTCGCGACGGATGGCGCGCCTGGCGACGGGATCGAGCCGTGGAACTTCGTCGTGTACAACGGCGAGAACGGCAGCACGTTCAACGCCGGATGGTCGGCGGCGGGCGGATTCGTGGGCGTGAACACGACCACGGCTCCGAGCGATTCGATGATGCAGGTGAACGGAACGGTCTTCCCCGGCCGGGCGATCCTCACTGTGCAGGGCACGAAAGCCGGATCGTTCGCGGGCGCGCAGACTGCCGACTTGCAGCGCTGGAAGAACGGCGTGGGAACGACGCTGAGCGCGATCGACGTGAACGGCAACTTCACGGCGCGGTCCGCCACAGCAACGGCGCTGGCGGCGAATGGGACGAACTGCAGCGCCGGCAGCTATGCCGCGGGCGTCGATGCCTCGGGCAACGCCGAAGGTTGCGCAGCGCTCTCTCCACTCGCCGGTTCCTCGAGCATCGTCACGGTGGGGACGCTTTCGGCCGGCGCGGTGCCGTGGTCGCTGCTGACCGGCGTCCCGTCGACGTTCACGCCGGCCGCGCACAACTTGCTCTCGTCGTCGCATGGCGATACGACGGCGGCGTCCGTCGCGCGCGGCGACATCATCACCGGGCAAACCGCGAGTCCGCTCTGGAAGCGACTGGCGATCGGCACGCAGTACCAGGTGCTGCAGGCGGGCGCGACTGAGCCGCTGTGGGGCGCGCTGAACCTGGCGCAATCCGCCGCGGTGACGGGCATCCTGCCCACCGGGAACCTGCCGGCGTCGATCGTGTACAACAACATCGCGAACTCGATCACCGCGCCGTCCAGCGGGAATCCACCGATCACGGTGAACGCCGCCTCGACGGTCCCGGCACCGACGTTCACCGGATCGGGGCTCAACGATGCGAGCCTCACCGGCAACTACTTCTTCACGCAGCCGTGCGGGATCACCATCGGCAACGGCTGCTGGGGACAAGCGAGCCCGGTCGCCTACCGCTTCCAGGTCGATGGCACGGGGAGCCCGAACACGTTCAAGTGGTCGCGCGATGGAGGGTCTTCGTGGGCCGCCGCAGGCGTAGCGATGGTCGCGAACACGTACATCGACATCGAGGGCGGGCTGCAGGTGAAGTGGACGGCGGCGACGGGCCACACGCTCAACGATCGCTGGGATTCGAGCGTATCGGCCAGCAATCCGTTCACGGCGAAGAACGCCAACGGCGACGTGATCTTCGCGGTCATCAACGGCAAGCCGGTTGCCGATGGCGACACAACGAACAGCCCGAGCGGCGTCAGGCCTACGGTCTGAAGGCGACGCACCGCTGGTT